>NZ_JAUBQU010000004.1:0-122330 GCF_036701435.1 Microcoleus sp. Pol12A5 | reverse complement strand
GACCCCATCTTTTTTTACCATAAATCGGTCTAACCTGCTTCAGCTAGGGGTTTTGACGGGGTTGTCACCCCGTCAGCTGACGCACTCTACCTGGAAAAATCACCTATGAATGGCAAAGTATTAGAAATAGAAAACTTGACTGTGAGTTTTGATGGTTTTAAAGCCATCAACGGTTTAAATTTCAGCATGGATGCCGGCGAACTGCGAGTTATCATTGGTCCCAATGGTGCGGGGAAAACAACTTTTCTCGATTCGATTACCGGGAAGGTGCAGCCGACAGAGGGCCGCGTGTTATTTAAGGGACAGAATTTACGCAAGTTGTCGGAAGATAGGATTTCGCGCTTGGGAATTGGCCGCAAGTTTCAGACGCCGCGAGTTTACTTGAATTTAACGCCACGCGAAAATTTGGAATTGTCTTGCAGTCGCCATAAAAATGTTTTTTCGACTTTGTTCAAACCTGCGTCGGCTGCTGAAAAACGCACGGTTTCCGGTTTGTTAGAAACAATTGGTTTAGTTGCTAAAGCTGATATTTCGGCTGGTTTGCTTTCTCACGGGGAAAAGCAATGGTTGGAAATTGGAATGTTGGTGGCTCAATCTCCTGATTTGTTGTTGGTAGATGAACCTGTCGCGGGTTTGACGGATGAGGAAACGATGTTAACTGGAGAGTTGCTAATTTCTCTGGCCGAAAGTCATTCGGTGTTGGTAATTGAGCACGATATGGAGTTTGTGCGGCAAATTGCGCGGCAGGTGACGGTGTTGCATCAGGGTGCGGTTTTGTGTGAGGGGACTATGGATGAGGTGCAAAATGACGATCGGGTAATTGAGGTATATTTGGGAAAACCGGAAGAATAGTTATTAGTTAACAGTCAACCGTCAACAGTGAACAGTAAATAATTATGCTACAAGTTTCTAATTTGAATGTTTATTACGGCGAAAGTCACATTTTGCGCGATGTCGATTTAAGCGTCATGGCGGGGCAAATGGTTTGCTTGATCGGCCGCAATGGTGTGGGCAAAACTACTATGCTAAAAACGATTATGGGGTTGCTGCAACCGCGCAGCGGGACTATTGCTTTTGGCGGAGAATCTATTGCTTCTAAGTTGACTCACCAGCGGGCTAGATTGGGAATTGGTTATGTGCCTCAAGGGCGCGAAATCATTCCACGTTTGACGGTGAAAGAAAATCTATTGTTAGGTTTGGAAGCGAAACCAACCAAAATCAAAAATCCTGAAGTTCCTGATGAAATTTTTGATTTGTTTCCTGTTTTAAAAACTATGCTCGATCGCCTCGGAGGTGATTTGAGCGGGGGACAGCAGCAGCAGTTAGCTATTGCTAGGGCTTTGATGGGTGAGCCACAGTTGCTGGTTTTGGATGAGCCTACGGAGGGGATTCAACCATCCATTATTTTAGATATTGAAGCTGCGGTGCGCCGCGTAGTTGCGACTAGGGGAATTTCTGTTTTGTTGGTGGAGCAACATTTGCATTTTGTGCGGCAAGCTGACTGGTATTATGCTATGCAAAAAGGCGGGATTGTGGCTTCTGGAAGCACTAGCGAGTTAAGTGATGAAGTGATTCAGAGGTTTTTGGCTGTTTGAGTCAGCAGTCATTAGTCATTAGTCATTAATCATTAGTAGGGTGCGCACTGCGCACCTTACTCAATTGTATTCAGTCCGCGCACCATCCGGACTTTGTTTGATAAGAAGCGATTTCAATCACCTACAAAACGACGCTGTATTATTGATTTTTTCGACCGTCTGGCATTGTGGTGCCGGCCATACTTGCTCGATCTATAGTAGCGCCATCTATATTAGCATTGCGGAGGTTGGCATCGGAAAGATTGGCATCTCTCAAGTCGGAAAATCGCAGGTCTGCACCGTCTAGATTTGTCTTTGTCAAGTTAGCTTTTCTGAGGTTAGCGTTGCTGATTCTCGCTCCTACTAATTCGGCTCCGCTTAAGTTTGTGCGAGCTAAATTCGTGTTGACAAAATCTGAGATCTCGAAGCGACTACCGCTGAGGTTGGCATCTGATAAATCTGCTCCTGTAAGGATGGGATTTTTTAAGTTAATGTTAACTAATTTTACGGCTCGGAGGTCGCAGCGGGAGCAGCTTTGAGTTAGCAGCAACGTTTCGACGTTGGCGTTGATTTGGTCGATTTGTTGCTGGGAGAAATTTTCGGCAAATTCCGGGGAGACGTAGCCGAGCTTTTTGGGGTCGTTTGCTTTTGGTTGGGGTGCTTGTATGGGGGGTGTTTGGATTTGTTGGGGTGTTTGGATAGGTTGGGGTGTTTGTGGTTGGGGTGTTGGGATGGGTTGGGGTGTTTGTGGTTGGGGTGTTGGGATGGGTTGGGGTGTTGGGATGGGTTGGGGTGTTGGGATGGGTTGGGGTGTTTCTATTTGCCCGATCGCACTTAGTTGCAGCCCCACCTTCGGCACTTCGAGAGTTGCTGCAACAATTAGTAGGGCGATCGACATGATTGTGAGTTTTTTCATAAATCAATAAGTTTTTGTTTGCATAAATACCATTTATACGGTATAATACCTCGAAAAGTGAGCACCCTACATTTCGCTAAATAAATCGAAATTCAGATAAAAAACTTCGGAACCATCAGGTGCGCGAATTAACTTTTCTATTACCGAAGGCAGTTGCTGTTGACGGTACAATTCGGGAATCTCGCAGAAGCTTTCTTCGGTAATTTCCAAAATTTTTGGCATATCAGGAAGGGGAATCCCTAACCGATCGCTTTTATTTAAGGTACAAATAATCAGGTATTTGCACTCAGCAAGGCTCGGACTGCTGGGAAATATTGTGGATAAATTAATTATGGTAATCAATTCTTCTTGATGCCGCAATAAACTATTCCCGCTAGGTAAAGTGCCGTAGGCATTAAAGTTTTTAACAATGCGCTCCACTCGTTCAATAGGAACAGCATAGTAAATATTTCCAAGTTCAAAGGAAACAAACTTTTTAGGGGCAATTCTAACAGTGGCTTGTTTCTTCCTCCGAAAGCGGCGATTGTAATTGGCGTGAGTCATTCGATTTTAGGTTTTAGATTTTAGATTTTAGATTGACGATTATTGGATTGAAGATTATTGAATTTTAGATTTTAGATTATTGGATTTGAGTAGGTGAGCCGGCTGTGTAGCTTCCCACTATTATTCGCGGGTGCAGTTACTTTTTGCCTAAGTTTTGTTTGAGATTAGGAATTATTTGATGCCAAATTTTAGATTGTGGATTAAATTCTTGAGTGGTGGATTAATTTGGGGATAGCTTGTAAAAGCTGGGCTTCGCTGTAAGGTTTGGTGAAGTATTGATTGGCGCCTAATTCCATTGCCATTTGTCGATGTTTTTCCCCGCTACGGGATGTCAGCATGGCTACGGGAATCTTAGCAAACCGCTGGGTCGATCTGATCGATCGCAACAATTCAAATCCATCCATCCGAGGCATTTCAATATCGACGATCGCCAAACTGCAATCAAGACCATTTTGCAACTTTTCCAGGGCATCCACACCGTCTTTAGCCTGTACCACCCGGTAGCGAGCACGAGTCAGCGTCATAGACAGCAACTGGCGGATTGTATAGGAATCATCCACTACCAAAATCTGCGGTGACAGACTCGAACTCGGCGTTATCTCCTGCACTTTACCGGAGATAGCGGCGATCGAACTATTTATCACAGGCTGACCGACCAAATCATCCACATCCAGAATATTCACCACGCGCCCGTCCCCCAAAATAGTAGTCCCCAAAACCCCGCGAGGCTTGGATAGAGGCGGTGGCAAAGGTTTAACCACAATTTCCTGCTGACCGATCAGCCGTTCCACGGCCACCGCCAGCATTCCTTCGGTAGAAGCCAAAACCAGGACAGGAATTTCGTCTTGGGCCAAAGGGTCAGGAGAGGGTGCATCCGGCGCGACGACGCTGTATTCGAGCAAATCTTGCATCCTCACCAAACGAATAAATTCCTCCCGCCACCACAGCATCGGCTGATTGCCGGCGATGTGAACTTCCGACGCTTTAATGTGCAGAATTTCCTCGACTGCATCCAGTGGCACTGCTATTTTATTGTGATCTGTCTTCACCATCAGTGCATCAGTAATCGACAGCAGCAGCGGTAGTTTAATGATAAAACTCGTACCTTTTCCCAGGCGAGAGTCTACCTTGACAGTTCCCCGCACAGTCCGCAAATTTGTTCGCACCACGTCGAGTCCGACTCCCCGCCCCGAAAGACCGCTGACGCCTTCTGTAGTGCTGAAACCCGGCCAAAACAGAAAATCGTAGAGTTCGGCAATGGAAAATTCTTGAGCTTGTTCCTCCGTAGCCAAACCCTTTGTGACAATTTTACGGCGAATCATTTCCGGGTCAATGCCTTTGCCGTCATCGGCGACAGTAATAATAGTTTGGCCGCCTTGGTGGCGGGCTTCTATTTCAATTTGACCGCTGGTCGGCTTGCCGCTTGCTTTCCGAACTTCGGGCATTTCGATGCCGTGGTCGAAAGCGTTTCTCACTAAGTGTATTAAGGGGTCGCGCAAAGCGTCGAGCAAACTTTCGTCAATTTTGGTATCTCTTCCCACTAGCAGCAGGTTGACATCTTTATCGTATGTGAGGCACATCTCCCGGAGCGCTCGGGGCAAGTGATCGACGGCGCGGCTGAAACTCACGACTCGCAACTGCATGACGCGGCTGCGCAGTTGTTCGGTAATGCGGCGCAGTTGGTCGGTACTGCGCTCGAATTTCATGGCTAAGGTGTCTAATTTGGTGGCGGAGTGAGAAATTGCTTGGGCAGTTTCGATGACTTCTGCGGCTGTCGAGTGGAACTCTGTATAACGATCCATCTCTAAGATATCGAAGTGAGCATGGGCCGGAGAGGATTTGCCGTTAGCAATCATGGGGAATTCTGTTTCTGCTGCTGCAAGTTTTCCCAATCCAGAGTTCCCGTTTCCCCCTCTCCACTCTGCAAAACTCAGTCTGTCGTATTCTTCTCGCAACTGACCGCCGAATTGGTTTAAATCTACGATATGGCGGCGGATGCGCTTGACTTCGCCACGCAGTTCGGATTCTTGAAGTTCTAAATTTGTACGGTTGATGACTAATTCTCCGACTAGATTCACTAATTCTGTCAAGCGTTCCAAGTCTACCCGGATGGTCGGTCTTTGCGGGTTGGAGACTGTGAGAGTCGGGGATTCGGGGAGAGTCGGGGAGAGAGACGGAGAGTCGGGGAGGGAGAGGGAGATTTCCGGGGATGTCGGGGAGTCGGAGAGTGGGGGGGAGTCGCGAGGAGTCGCGGAGGGGGAGATGTCGGGGATGTCGATCGCCCTTCCTTCCAGTATTTGTTGGCGTGCGGTTTGCAAGTTTTGGGCGATCGTCCAACCCTCGGATTGCAACCGTTGTAGAGTCAAGTCGGGAGAGTCGATCAAATCTCTGATGGCTGCGGCGACTTTCCCAAAATCCGGCAATAGCAGCATTCCAGCCAAACCGGAAAGTTGGTAGTAAACCTGGTTGAGGGCGGTGACGCTTTTTGCCAAATCTGCCTCGGAAGCTTGGGAAAGTTCGGTTTCTAAGCGATTGAAGAGTGGTGGCACTTCATGTTCAAAAATCAGTTTCAGGGTTTCCGGGGCGGGCGATTGACTGGCTGCAGGGACTGGCGACGGTTCTGACTTGCCATACTGGGCCTGGAACTGAGCGAAAATTTGGGCGATCGCCTCCAAGTTTTCCGTTTGATCCGGAGTTGTGACATCGGAGTGTTGAACTGATTCGATCGTAATCTTTTTGAGCGCATCCACCCCCTGCAGCAAAACGCTCACAGTAGTCGGTTCCAGGGCTGACAAGTCTGTGCGATCGCGCAAAATGACAAAACAGTCCTCCAGCGTGTGAGCTGCCACAGACACGTTTTCAAAGCCCAACATTGAACCCGCACCTTTAATCGAGTGAGCCGCCCGAAACATTTCTTTAACTGCCGCTTGTCGCTCTTTCAAACCCGCAGTTTCCATCGCCAGTAGGTTTGTCTCCATTAACTGGAGAAACTCTTCGCATTCTGCGGTAAAAGCATCTATTAATTCGTTTAAATCGTCATCATTCATATTAGTCTGTTATCTGTTGTCTGTTGACAGTTAACTGTTGACTGTTAACTGCTTGCAGTTTTTTTATATATGATGTCCTGTTATTTAACTGTAATTGTTGTTGGGGCGGGTTCACGATTATCTATAACTTCGCATTCAGGATATTTCTCAACCTGCCCCGGCAACAACGATAGTTATTAGTGATTCGTACAACGGTCAACAGTCAACTGAACTAACTGTCAACCGTCAACAGTTAACTGTCAACTGAACTAACTGCGGAAATTCGCCACCGACTTTTGCAATTGGCCCAGAGAACCAGACAACTCGTCCAAAGATGCTTTGACATCCGCACCTTTTTGTGCGGTCGTATTAGCAATCTCGTTGACTTGCTGCATACTGTTAGCAATTCCCTCAGCCGAAACAGTTTGCTTGGCAGATGCAATAGTAATATTCTGCACCAAAGCATTCATTTCTCGACTAACTTCGATAATGGCATTGAGGTGAGTTTTAGCTTCGCTTGCCAGCTTAGTGCCTTCCACTACCTCCAGCGTCCCGGATTCCATTGCCTTCATCACGCGGCTGATTTCTTCTTGAATTGTACCGACAATTTCCGAGATTTCCTCCGTAGCGCCGGCGGATCTTTCTGCTAATTTCCGCACTTCTTCGGCAACAACTGCAAAGCCTAAACCTTGTTCGCCGGCCCGCGCCGCCTCAATAGTAGCATTCAGAGCTAATAAATTAGTTTGCGAAGCAAGTTGAGAAATCGAAGTCACAATTTTGCCAATTTGCTGCGAAGATTCGCCCAAACGCTTCATCATTTTCGAGGTAGAGGCGATCGTCAACCGGAGCCCGTTAATGCCTTCGACAGCTCGATCGACCGCCATACCGCCGACTTCAGCCGTGTGAGAAGACTGCTGGGCTACTGTTTCGGCGCGCACCGAAACATCTCGCACGTCGCGGATCGAATTCACAATCCGCTCAATTTCGCGCATGATGGCAGATATTTTTGCTGCTTGAATTTCCGCCTGTTGCGTGAGTTGACTGGTATTGTTAATCGACTCGCCGGTGGCAGATGTTACCTGTTCGGCTAAAGTTTGAATTCCCGTTACCACTTTCCGCAGAGAACCGATTAAGAAGTTGAAAGAGTCGGCGACAGCACCTAAAACATCGTTAGTCACTTCCGCCCTGACTGTCAAGTCGCCTTGAGCCGCGCCTTTAATTTCTCCCAACAATTTAAGAACTTGCTGCGTCAGAGAATCAGCTTCAGCTTTACGTTCTGCTGCCAATTTTCCTAGTCGTTCTTCTGCCTCTTTGCGCTCGGTGATGTCAAAGCGAATGGCGATATATTTGACTATGGTGCCGCTGGTATCAAAAATGGGGGAGATCGTCGAATCTACCCAGTAAAACGAGCCATCTTTGCGTCGGTTTTTGATTTCCCCTTTCCACACCAAACCGCGAGAAAGTGTCACCCACATTTCTTCAAAAAATGATTTGGGATGGTAGCCGGAATTGATGAGGCGGTGGTTGCGGTGCAGGAGTTCTCCCATGCTGTAACCGGAGATTTCAATGAATCTGTCGTTGACGTAGGTAATCATGCCTTGGACATCAGTTTCGCTGACGATCGCCGATTCGTCTAGGGCATTTTGCCGCGTTTTGAGTTCTTGCAGTAAGCGTTCCTGTGCCTCCGCCAACTGCTGCATTCGCTGCTGGGATGCTCTTTGTTCGGTGACGTTGCGGCAAACGACTACGCCGCCTTTAAGCGCCCCTGTTTCGTCTTTGAGCGGCCGGCCGTTAACTTTCACCCACAGGCCCTCTGGCATGCCTGGGTGGCGGGTGAAAAGGTCTATGTCGTCAACGGCTTCTCCTCGAACCGTGCGCGCTAAAGGTATGTCGGCTGGGGGAAAGGGAGTTACCGTATCGGGCAAGAATAAACCGTATCTTGCCGACCATTCGTTGAGAACAGCATCTGTCGCACCCATGCCAAACATATCTTCGGCGGCGGGGTTGAACAAAACAAAATTGCCTTTTTCGTCGGCAGCAATTATGCCGTCGCCAATGCTATTTATTAGCAGTTGCAAGAGATTGCTTTGTCGCCGAAATTGCTCTTCGGAACTGGCTAATTGGGCTGTTGTTGTTTCCAGTTGCACCATCGCGTGTTTGCTTTCGGTAACGTCGCGAGCCACTGCATACATGAGCTTTTGTTCGGTTTCAGGTCGCACTTTCCACGACAACCATTTGTAGGAACCGTCTTTGCAGCGGTAGCGATTTTCAAAGAACTTTATTTCCCGGCCCTCGTTTACTCTTTTTGCTGCGGCTATACTTTCTTCGCGATCGTCTGGATGGAGGAAATTGAGAAAAGATTGGTCTTGCACTTCTTCTAGGGTGTAGCCGAGGGTTTTTTCCCAAGCGGGATTGAGGCGCTTGAATCTGCCTTCAAAATCTAAAGTACAAACCAAGTCTAGGGAAAGGGTAAAAAATCGATCGCGCTCTGCTTCTGCTTTTTTGCGATCGGTAATTTCGATCGCCACAACCCCGATACCGATGGGTTTGCCGTCAGATCCGGGCAAAGGAAAGTATGACGCCAGCCAATCTCGCAGGACGCCCGGTTCGTTGAAGAATGATCCCGACACCTCAAGGTTTAACAACGGTTGGTTGGTGGCGAGAACCTGCTGCAACATCGGCACTTGGGTATCGCTCATTTCGGGTATAACTTCCCTCACCGTCTTACCGAGGTGCTCGGCAACTGAGACGCCGGTGGTTGCCGCTAATTTCTCGTTGACTTGCACGAAGCGCAACTGCTCGTCAAAAATACACATTGAGGCCGGGGCGGCTGCGAAAAATGCGTCAAAGCGGGTTTGACGCAAAACTAATTCTCGTTCTAGGGCTTTGCGATCGCTAATGTCCCGGCCTTCTGGAATTAGCATCAAGACTTTGCCACTGTCGTCTGTGATGGGTTTGATGGAGAAGTCAACTGTCGCGACTGCACCGTTGGCAACTAGCACATCCACTTCGTAACGGACTACCTCGCCGGCTGCGGCGAGGGCGATCGCTTCTTGTATCTGTTGCTTGGTTTCTGGGGAAATCTGCCACCACAGGGTTTCCGAAAACGGAGTGCCTACTATTTCTTCGATCCGCAGGCCTGCGGCGGCGAGGGCTGTTTGATTGGCTTCCAAAACGGTGCCGTCCGGTTTGAGCAGACCTATGAATTGGAACGATTGGTCAAAAATGGCTCGGAACAGTCTTTCGCGCTCGCGCAGCATCTCTTCTGCACGTTTGCGATCGCTGATGTCGCGAGTAACTGTTGCCAACCCGATAGGCTCGCCGGTTTCTGGGTTTTTGACGGTAAATAGGGTGAAGTCAACCGGAAAGTCTTCGCCGGTTTGAAAGTTCCTCAAGCGGAATTCACCCTGCCAAAAACCGTCTCGCACAGTAGCAGCCACGATTTCTTCTTTGAAGATTTTAGCATCTTCTTCTGAGAAGAATTCATATATAGTTTTGCTTTTTACTTCTTCAATATTTTGCAATCCTGCTAGTTTAATCCCAGCGAGATTCAGGTATGTTGCCTCTCCATCCAGGGTAGCCGTGCCGATAAAATCCGAGCTGCTTTCTACGATCGAAATCAATCTTTGTTTTTCGATTTCTGCTTGCTTGCGCTCCGTGATGTCGTTGTTAGTTTCTAAAATGGCTTTGGGTTTGCCCTGTTCGTCTCGCTGCAAATTCCAGCGGCTAAATACGGTAATCTTGGTATCGTAATTGGTGGTATGAATTACTTCTCCTTCCCAATAATCCTGCTCTTCTAACTGTGACAAAATAGCTGCGAAAGGCTGGGGAAAAATGGTGTGAAGTAGAGTATGGGTGACTTTCCCCAAGGCTGCTTTTTTTGTCCAGCCGTACATCCGTTCGGCTCCCTGACTCCAATAATTAATCGTGCCGTCCATATCCCGAACGATCAAGGCGTCGCTAGCAAGGTCGAGCATTTGCAAGTTCTGCTGCAAGGCTTCTTCTGTGCGCTTGCTTTGTGTAATGTTGCGGGCAATCGTTGACAGAAATTCAATTTCTCCCTTCTCGGATTTGTGAGCAATAATTACTTGAGAAACTGGTATTTCTTGGCCGTCTAAAGTTCGCCATGTTGCCTCGCCGCTCCAGGTTCCCTCCCGGCAAGCTGCGGGGATACCGACGTTGATAAGAGTGTCGATACTTTTGGGCGATGTCAGGTCGGAAATGCTGAATCCGGCTAAATCTGCGTTTTCGCCAACTCTCAACATTTCTCTGGCTGCGCGGTTGAGATAAATGGTGCGCTGTTGGGAGTCGGCGATGCCTACCCAATCTGTTGTGGTTTCTAAAATTGCTTTGAACCGCAATAGTTCTTTTTCAGATTTGCGGCGCTGTGTGATGTCGCGCGCCAAGCCGAGCATTCCTAAAATGTTGCCTTCTGCGTCTTTGAGGGGCAATTTCAGGGTGTCGAAGCTGTGTACTTTGCCGTCGGCTAAGGTGGCTGAGTCGTTAGAGTTCGGGGCGAGATGGTTGTCTGCCCCGAAGTTTTGAATTTGGTTCTGGGAATCGGTTTGGGCCTGGAAGCTGCCAAAGATTCGATCGACCGATATGCCTATTTCTGCGTCGTCTTTGCCGATAATTTCTGCTTGAGTTTTGCCGAAGGCGGTGGCGAAACTTGCATTGACTAGGGTATAGCGCGAGTTTCGATCTTTGACAAATATGCAGTCTGGCGTAGCGTCAATGACTGTCCGCAGCAAGTTTTGGGAGCTTTCTACTTCAGCGAGCGTCTGCCGCAGTTGTTCTTCCATTTGCACGCGCTTGGTGATATCTCTCATCGCGGAAACGAGAAATTTCCTGCCCTCGGTATCTACAAATGTAGATTTTTTGGCGGAGAGAAAGCGGGTGTTTCCTGCTGAGTCTGTGAGGGTTTTTTGGATTTCGCTGCTGGTATTTGTCAATAAAACTAATTCGTCTTTTTCTCGATATCTCTGTGCTTCCTCTTTGGGCAAAAACTGGTCGTAGCATTTGCCAATTAGTTCTTCTCTGCTGTGACCGATGTATTGACAAAAGGCATCATTTAATATAATCCAGCGGTGCTGTTGGTCTTTGACATAAATCGGATCGGGGATGCTGTTGAGGATGTTGTTTAAGAATAGTTCTGAGGTTTTTAATTGCTCTTGGGCTGCGGTGCGATCGAGAATTTCCTGTTCCAATTGTGCGTTAGTTTGCAGGATCTGCTCGGTTCTTTCATTCACTCGCTGCTCTAGTTCTGCGCTTAGCTTCTGCAATGCGGCTTCAGCCTGTTTGCGCTTGGTAATCTCCCGGCCTTCTGCGAGGATTTGAAATACTTCTCCTGTTGCATTTAACAGCGGCTTAAACGACAAGTCAATTACTGTTACCTGGTTGTTAGCTCCGGTGATTTCGTATTCTTCCCGGATAAAATTTCCGGCAGAAACTTGTTGAATGTTCGTTTTTAGGCGCTGCTGGTTGGTTGGGGATGATGCCCACCCTGGTGTCAGCCAAAATTTCAGCCCCTGCACTTCTGATGCTGGGAAATCGCCCAATCTTAGCGCTGTCTGATTGGCTTCGATCAGAGTACCGTCTGCCTCCAATAATGCGATCGCTTGAAAAGCTTGGTCGAAGATTGCGTGAAATCGCTGGGTTGTTTCGCTGAGCGCTTGTTCTGTTTCTTTTTTAGCGTTAAGGATGCGGGTGGAACCTACTAAGAAGCCGTAGCGGTTGGACAAACTCAAAAAAGCGATCGCCGCAATTACAGTGATCCAATCGAACACAGTTTGCACTACCGCAGAGTGCGGCAGTCCTAGGTATTCGGCAGCGTGGCCGCTGTGGCCGAAAGCGCAGCTCCAAAATATGCCTGCTGTGACTGTGGCGAAGATGTCGAACCCGAATTGACGGTTTCGCCACATAGCTAAGCTGATTAGCCAAGCGATGGCAAAGTAACATCCAGAAATGATGACATTAGCAGCCCCAGCTACCAGCGATGGGGAGAAGTCAGGGAACGTCAGGGTTAAAGTCGTTGCGATCCAGGTATAGAGAATTTCGATCATAAAATTAAGGATGGGCAAATCGGATGCGGGCGATCGTTAGTTAAAATTATTGATGGAAAGCAGTTGTAGACTTACCTGTATGGTTGCTTTTTACCAGCGTTCGGAATGGGCGATCGCTTCTACATCGACAATCATTAGCAAGCGTCCTTCGGAATTGTACAGACCTTTTAAGAATGGAGCTAGGTCGGGACTGACATCTAGTGCTGAGACAATGCGATCGGGATTGAGAGGTAAAACTCCTTCGACGCGGGAGACGGCTAATCCCAGGCTGATTCTCGACAACAATCTCACGTCTCGCGGATCGGGGGCTTCTACAACTAAGATGCGGCTGTTTGGGTGGTGGATGTCAACCGACTCAATACCGACGAACAGTCCGAAGTCTGCTGCTGCCAAGATTTCGCCCCGCAAGTTTGTTAATCCCAGCAAAAATGGCAGGGTATTGGGAACCAGGGAAATCGGTTGTTCATTGAGGGAAAGGACTTCCCGCACTGCCTCTAAGTCTATGGCGAACAGACTGCCTCCTTGACCGAACAGGAGAAATTGCTTTGTTCCACTTGTCTGATTCCCCCCAGCCGGGGGAGCCGTTCTTTTCATGGCTTATTTTTAGTTTATAGTGTAGCTTACAAATTATAATTTTGCTTTGACCCTAAAGCCGATCGCCGATCTAGTTTTTCTGGATCGGTTTTGATGCGTCAAATGTTTCTGTTAAATAAATCGCCGATTGGCAAATAAGTAGGTTGCTATCATTAAACATAAACTTTTATGGAATTCTAAAACCCAGTTTATTTAATAAAAACGGGGTTTGTCGGTATAAGGTTTTTTGGAAAGCTGCCGATGACTTTATATTCGGATTACGCCGAAAGCAGACGCTGCACTATGTGGACCAGTTGCTGAGGTTCAAAGGGTTTGCTAACGTAAGCGTCGGCGCCTAAATCGGTTCCCCAAGCTTTATCGATCTCGGTGTTTTTATGAGTACAAAATACTACGGGCAATTTGGCAGTTGCGCGATCGCCCCGCAATTCTCTGATCACTTCAAACCCGTTCATTCGTGGCATCACTACATCTAAAACGACCAAAGCCGGAGGGGTTTTGCGGATCATGGCGATCGCTTCTTCGCCGTCGCCTGCCCGGATCACATCCAGTCCCGCATCTTGAAGAATGCGGCAGATGATTTCTAGTTCGGTCTTAACGTCGTCCACTACTAAAATTTTTGACATGATTCCACACTTCCTTGCTGTTATTGACAGCAGACTACGTTTATTTAGAAGCTGGCGCGACCGGCGGCGATGGGACTAGACCGCTTTGCCGACAAATTAATGTACTTCCAAATACAATATAGCCGATCGTATGGCTGAAGGTTAGCTGTCATCGATAAAAAACGATACAAATTTACTTTGCTAAAGGAATCATCCTGAATAAATTAATCGGTAATTAGTAATTGATTATCGGTAATTCGCGGTTGGGAAACCAACAGGTCTTAGTAGAAGGAGCGATGGGAAGACCCAAGCCGGATTTTCTATCATATTCTTTTAGCTTTATTCCACTCACCTAATTTATAGCATTGCCTAAAGAATGCAGACTATTTTTTAATTAGCGCCATTAACAGCAATTGGAAAGTATTGACAGCGTTTTTTTTTACGGACAACAAAACTATTTTGAATTGAAAAAACAGCAAAACATCGCTTAATAAGCGCTATTTATTTATAAATAATACAACTCAAAATTGAGGATGGTAACACTGACATTTATTAAATAATTTTATTGTCTATGATTTATAATTTGGGGGCAAATTCAATGGACCGCCCGGCAGTCCTATTTTACCCAGTAGAGAAGTGTTGGGTTCATCATAACTACTACCAGCAGGCGATCGCCATCCTTGAGTTTGATTGTGGGCCTCGCCGAAAAGACTGCTGCAAGATGCGGTCAATCGATTTTAGATTTTAGATTTTAGGTTTCAGAATTGAAGAAGCGCTCACACTGATAAATCCGGGGGCTGGTGATGAGCAGTCTGAGCTTTTTTCTCGCTTCACGGATGAATCCGGCGGTCGCGGACGAAATTGCTTGATGGTAAAATTAGTCGGTGAGGGAGAGACGGCGATCGGCTATAATAAAGGGCTAGAGGAAAAGAACACCGAAAACCCGAAAATATGGTTGCCATCCAAAGAAATCTCAACATTGCCGCGCTAGAAGCAGAATACAGTCAAAAAACACCGCGAGACATTCTCAAATTTGCCCTAGAAAATTTTGACAATATCTCCATTTCTTTCAGCGGGGCTGAAGATGTAGTTCTGATCGATCTTGCCTCAAAAATCACCAAGAATTTCCGCGTTTTCACCCTAGACACCGGACGATTGCACTCTGAAACTTATCAGTTTTTGGATCGAGTCAGAAAACATTACGGCATTAAACTAGAAGTAATGTTTCCCGATGCTGCTGAAGTACAAGCCCTAGTAGAAGAAAAGGGATTGTTTAGTTTTTATCAAGACGGTCACAAAGAATGCTGCGGCGTGCGGAAAGTCAAGCCGCTGCGCCGCAAATTGAATACTCTCGATGCTTGGATTACTGGTCAGCGGAAAGACCAAAGTCCCAGTACCCGCAACGGTATTCCGGTTATTGAAGTTGACACTGCATTCTCAACTCCCGACCATGAATTAATTAAATTCAACCCCTTAGCAAACTGGTCTTCGGCAGAGGTTTGGGAATACATTCGCGCTTTGGATGTGCCTTACAACAAGTTGCACGAACGCGGTTTTGTGAGTATTGGTTGCGAACCTTGTACGAAGCCGATATTGCCGAACCAACACGAACGCGAAGGTCGCTGGTGGTGGGAAGAAGCAACCGTAAAAGAATGCGGTTTGCACGCTGGTAACACACAAACATAGTAAATCACTCAAGGAGTAAGGTGCGCTAGGCTCACCAAACAAATAGTAGGGTGCGCTAGGCGCACCTTACCCAAGAATAAATGCGCTTCACATAAATGCTAGCCGAAGAATTCGCAATTAAAATAAACACAAATTAAGCTGAGCTTGCCCTTAAACTTTGATATAACGATCGACATGCAGAATAAATGCTAGCCGAAGAATTCGCAATTAAAATAAACACAAATTAAGCTGAGCTTGCCCTTAAACTTGGATAGAATGATCAATATTCAGAAAAGTTTTTAAAGTAGGTACTATATGCTCGCGTCAACTAACGAATTGCTGAACACGGCTTTGAGAAATGGTTATGCGATCGGGGCTTTTAACGTCTACAACCTCGAAGGAGTAAAAGCCGTCATCAATGCGGCAGAAGCGCTGCACAGTCCTGCTATACTGCAACTTCACCCCAGCGCCCTCCAATACGGAAAATCGCCTTTAGTCGCACTGTGCATGGAAGCGGCCCGCAAATCTCTAGTGCCGATCTCAGTACACTTAGATCACAGCACCTCAGAAAAAGACATTCACCTCGGCCTAGGTGCGGGCATTAAATCAATTATGGCAGACGGTTCTTTTTTGCCCTACGAACAAAACTTAATATTTAGCCGGGAAATGACTAAATTAGCCCACGCTAACGGTGCGGCAGTTGAAGCAGAAATCGGCAGAATTAGTGGCAGGGAAGACTGTTTGACAATCGATGAGAAAGCCGCAAAAATGACCGATCCCGTAGCAGCAGTAGAGTTTATCAAAGAAACTAATGTGGATTTTTTAGCCGTAACAATTGGTAACGTTCACGGCAAATATTTAAGCGAACCAAAACTAGATTTTTCGCGTCTGGCAAAAATCCGGGCTGCTGTTTCAGTGCCATTAGTGATGCACGGTGCTAGCGGTTTGCCGGAATCAATGATTCATCAATGTATTCAATTAGGGGTATCGAAATTCAATGTGAGTACAGAAGTTCGCGAAGCTTATATGGACGTGTTAAAAAGTAGCATTTCTTTGTCAGATCCGGATTTGTTGGAAATAATGGAAAAATCTATCAATGCCATGCGATGGGTCATTTCTGACAAACTGCAACTTTTCGGTTCTGTCGGTAAAGCTCATTTGCATCACTCTCCCTACGCGGATGACTTGACCGCAAAGAGCACCAGCAACAAACAAACAAGCGACAACAAATCAAGTTTCGATCAAATGTTAAAGCCTGTGTATAGCGAGGCTTTCAGTCTTCTTGTGAAGTAAAAAAACAAAAGTCCTGACTGCGAACCCCTTTTTAGTCAGGACTTCAGTCCTCTCTAACCGTTTAAAAATCGATCGGGCTCGATGCCAGATTCCCGCAGCCGCCGAATTAAAGACTGCTACTGAGCTTCCGCTGACTCTGCCCGCTGCCGTTGCTTTTCCGCTTCAGTCAGAATCCAATTGCCATCAACATCATACCAGCGCAACCAAAGTCGATCGATTCCCTGAAACTCTCCTTGTCACAAACCCAAGCCCAAACTTAGGTCAGCAATCCACACTCGCGACTCTGGCAATTCTAATTCTTGATAGTGTCCGCCCTTCAATTCAAACACTCGCAATTTGTTAGTATAACGGCTGAAAACGGCATAAATAGGAAACTGCAAAAATTGCTCGTAAACATCCCATTTTTTGGGCGGTTTCTCCTTCATCTCCGGCTCCAAAACTTGCCCGTTACCCGCAGTGTTTCCCGACTGAGGTGGCAACTTTTCTTCATCGTTATTGTCGCCTAAATCTTCTTTTTCCGTTCCCGGCGAAAGCAGTTCTACAATTACAAAAGGATTGACGCCTTCCTGCCAAGTAACATAACTCATCCGCAGTTCGGAGCGATCGTAAAGTCGGGGAACTCCCACCACTGCAAACCAATCCGGCCGCTTGTGCAAGAGAGTATGATGCACGTCATAATAAAGGTTCATGTCGGTGCCGCTAAATATCTCAGAAGCAGGATAATTCCGAGGTCGAAACATCAGGCTCAACAACTGCGCCTGCAAATCGTGAAATTTGTCCCGCAAACCAGGTTCCTCCGGGTCTTCGCTGGGTAAATCGTACATCGTCGGCAGCGTTTCTCTGGGCATCGCGGCGGATCGGTTTGCGGCACAGGATATTTAAAAGGCAACATATAATATTGAGAAATGACTGCATTTATGCTAACATCATTTTAATACTTGCAGGACGAGTGCCCACACCCTGTAAAACGTTTATTTCAAACTTTTCTTCCTCTCTTTTGTGAAGTAAATCTCACCTCTAAAATCTCAAATCGACCGATCCGAAATTCTGCACTATGATCGACATTCCTCAACTGATTGCTCAAGAACTTTCCATTAATCTGTCTCAAATCAATAATGCTCTGGAACTTTTCGCAGAGGGAGCAACAATTCCGTTTATTGCCCGCTACCGCAAAGAACGCACGGATTTGCTGAATGAAATTCAGTTGCGGGATATCTCAGATCGCTTCACCTATCTGACGGAAATTGAAGAGCGCAAAAAGTCGATTTTAGATACGATTAGCTCTCAGGGAAAACTCACAGAAGAACTGCAAGCTAAAATCGAATCGTGTTTGCACAAAAACGAACTCGAAGACCTTTATCTGCCTTACAAACCCAAGCGGCGGACGCGAGCCACAATTGCTAGGGAAAAAGGTTTGGAACCGCTGGCAGAATTTATCAAATCTCTGAACTTACCGACGGCTAAACCAGCAGATTTTGAGGCGGAAGCAGCTAAATACATTTCAGAAGAAAAGGGAGTGAAAACAGCAGAAGAAGCTCTAAAAGGGGCTGCGGATATTTTGGCGGAAGCGGTTTCGGAAAAAGCCGAATTGCGGGCTTATTTGCGAGAATTTTTGATGAAAACAGGAGTTTTTGTCTCAAAAATTAAAGATGATTTCCCGGAAGGAAGCACTAAATTTGAAATGTACCGCAATTACCAAGTTGCAGCGAGAAGCGTTCAGTCGCACAATATGTTAGCGCTATTTCGCGGGGAAACGGAAGGGGTTTTAGATTTGGAACTGGCGTTTGATGAATCCGCAGTGATGGCTTATTTGGAAGGTGAGGAAATTAGAACTAGGATACCGGAAGTTAAAGAGTTTTATCGATCGACCTTGAAGGATGCCTTCAACCGACTGATGAAGACTTCGTTAATTACAGAAGTGCGATCGCACAACAAAGCCGTCGCCGATATCGAGTCCATTACCACTTTTGAAACCAACCTCCGCGAGTTGCTGCTGTCGGCGCCGGCGGGAATGAAACCCACACTGGCGATCGATCCGGGATTTCGCACGGGGTGTAAAGTTTCCGCCCTCGATGAAACCGGGCAATTTTTAGAATATCAAGCAATTTTTCCCCACCAAGCGGCCGCCCAGCGACAGCAAGCTGGTAAAATCGTCAAGCATTTAATTGAAAAATATAAAATTGAATTAATCGCGATCGGCAACGGTACAGCTTCCCGCGAAACAGACGAATTTGTTTCGGAAGTTTTGGCAGAAATGGACAGGAAACCGATTAAAGTCATGGTGAATGAATCCGGTGCATCGATTTATTCAGCAAGCGAAGTGGCGATCGCCGAATTTCCCGATCTCGACATCACCGTCCGCGGCGCAATCAGCATCGGGCGGCGCTTGCAAGACCCCCTCGCCGAACTCGTGAAAATCGACCCAAAATCAATAGGAGTCGGCCAATACCAGCACGATGTTGACCAAAAATTGCTCAAAAAGAAACTCGACGAAACAGTCGAAAGCTGCGTTAATTATGTCGGAGTTGACTTAAACACAGCCTCCAAAGAATTGCTGACATTTGTATCAGGAATGACGGCAACAGTTGCAAAAAATATCGTCAATTACCGCAACGAAAACGGCGCATTTAAAAATCGCCGTCAACTCCTGAAAGTTCCCAAACTCGGGCCAAAAGCTTTTGAACAAGCAGCCGGGTTTCTCCGCATTCGCGGTGGCGAAAACCCCCTGGACAATACCGCAGTTCATCCGGAAAGTTATCCTGTCGTGCAGGCGATCGCCAAGGATTTAGACTTGCCGCTGACAGAAACAACACAAATATCGGAAAAAATCAAGACTGTAAATATCAAGAAATATGTCACTGAAAAAGTGGGTGAACCAACACTTCGCGACATTATTTCCGAACTAGAAAAACCGGGAAGAGACCCGCGTGCCGAGTTTAAATATGCCACTTTCCAAGCAGGAATTAAAGAAATCTCCGACTTGCAAGTTGGGATGGAATTAGAAGGCATAATCACGAATGTAGCTAACTTTGGAGCCTTTGTTGATGTGGGAGTGCACCAAGATGGTTTGGTTCACGTTTCTCAATTAGCCGATCGCTTTGTAGATGACCCCAAACAGATTGTTAAAGTCGGACAAGTGGTGAAAGTGCGGGTTTTGGAGGTGAATGAGAAGTTAAAGCGGGTTAGTTTGACGATGAAGCTGCAAGAAAAACCGCAACCGCAAAATAGTGCGAGGCTTCCGGCCCCGCGCCGACGTTGAAACTAGGGCTGAAAACTGAAAAAGGGCGATGGCGTCCCGCCCTCGCCCGTGCTACGACTATAATTGTGTAATCCTCACCAACCTCAAAATTATATGGTTGCAAGTGAAAGCGACACCTACGTCTCTCCTGAAGATTATTTAGCAGCCGAGAAAGTCAGTCCGATCAAACACGAGTACAGGCAAGGTGAAATCTATGCAATGGCAGGGGCAAGCAAAGCTCATGTCATCATTTCCGGAAATGTGTTTGCACTGTTGAGAAATCATCTTCGGGGTAGTGGCTGCATACCTTACATGGCAGACATGAAAGTTATGCTCGATACATCAAATTTTTATTACTATCCCGATGTAGCGGTGAGTTGTGATGAACGAGACAAAAATGCTGGGGAAGATTTCATTCGCTACCCGCGCTTAATTGTGGAAGTTTTATCGCAGACAACAGCGGCTTTTGACAGAGGCGATAAATTTGCTGATTACCGCACTTCTGAAAGTTTGCAAGAGTATGTATTAATAAATCAAGAAAGAGTTAGTGTAGAGTGTTTTCGCCGGAATGCAGAGGGTTTTTGGGTGCTTTATCCTTACACTCAAGGACAAGAAGTTCAGTTTGCTAGCGTGAGTTTTAGCTGTGCGATCGAGATCTTGTATGAAGATGCGATCGAGATTGCTTGATTTTAATTACTCCTGAATCACTGATGTTGATATGATTGAACCGCGAAGACGCGTTAAGCGAAGCCGCGCATAAGCGCTAGGACGCGAAGAAAGAGAAAAGAAGAAGAAGAAGCTGGTAATGGCTATTTTTTCTTGCTGGCTTTCCAAGTGCCACCGTAGAAGTAAAAAGGATTGTTTTTACTTACCGATTCCCAACATTTAAGACACAAAAAAAACCACTGCCCCGACTCGTCATACCGGGCACGGTAGAGAGTCGGGGCAGATTGGGAACAGCGATCGCAATATTTGATTCTGATTGCCCTGGCCATTGTTACTCTGTTTCAAACAATAACGGACTCTTGAGGGCGGGCGAATATCATGCGGCCGGCGCTTGTTTGCAGGGCGCTGGTGACTACGACTCTGGCTTCGCCGCCTACATAGCTGCTTCCTGCTTCTACGACAACCATTGTTCCGTCATCCAAGTAACCGATTCCCTGAGAGGGTTCTTTGCCTTCTTTGCGGATTTTTAGTTCGATCGTATCTCCCGGCAAATAAGTGGGGCGCACCGCATGAGTCAAATCATTAATATTCAAAACCGGCAGTTTTTGGACAGTAGCTACTTTCGATAAGTTGTAATCGTTGGTGAGCAAAATGCCGTCGATATCCAAGGCGAACCGAACTAATTTTGCATCGACTGTGGCAAGATCTTCGTAGTCAGCCGAGTGAATTTGAATCCGTTCTGGATATGTTTCTTTGATGCGGTTGAGTACATCTAAGCCGCGGCGCCCGCGCACTCGCTTTTGATCGTTGGCTGAATCAGCTACCAGTTGCAGTTCTTGGAGAACGAATTGCGGGATAATAATTTGACCTTCGAGGAAACCTGTTTCTAACAGGTTTTCAATCCGGCCGTCAATAATGCAGCTAGTATCGACCACTTTGGCAGAGGCTGGTTTGAAAGTCCCTTCCGCTACCAACACCGTGTCTAAGCTTTTGGGGTTGATCAGCCGCAAGAAAGCACGGCCGTGGGTGTCGGTCAAACTGACGCCTGTGAAGCCGAACATGACGCTACCCAAGACGGCGACTAGAGGTTTGATGAAGCCGAACTCGCGGGGAATTGGCAGCAGGAATAGCGGAGCCAGCATTAAGTTCGCTACTAGAAGTCCGATGATTAAGCCGATCGCCCGCGTCAGTAACATCTCCACTGGCATATCGCGAACTTGTTTTTCCAGCCGGCGGTAGGTTGTTTGAGCCACTAATCCCATCACGAAGCCGATTAATGCTCCAAAGGAACCTAGTACAGAACTTAAACCTTGTATATTTGTAACTTGCAGCAGCAGATTGCTCGGCAGGAGTTCGACTCCGTAATAGCCGATGCCTCCGCCTGCGATTATGAATGAGATTATTATGATTGCGTCTAGCATTAGTTCTAGGTTAATGAATTTATTCCTATTATATCTTTCCAGTGCTGATACTTGTTTTCATGCTGTGGTCGGATCTGGCTATATCTACTCAAGGATTCTCATAAACTTATATTTCGGGGTTGTACCCTCTGAGGGATGTGCGATCGAGCATATCGGCATTTACCATGCCGGGCCGAAAGCAGGCACGAGGTGTGAATAAACCGCCCTGCGGGCTGTTCGGGAATTGTGACGGAGCGAAACTGGTACGAGGTTAAATTACAAGAGCCGATCGTTCGCAGCGCTTTTTTGGTAAGCAAATGTCATAATATACATAATTATTCATGATTGTTTAATTAAAACTTTAGATTTGAAGTTGCGCTTTTGGCTTGAAAAGTAATGAACCCTATCACTGATTATTTAACATTTGAATTAAAAAAAAGTGTGCCAGCGACAAATCCCAGCATTCCCACTTCGGCTTACCTGCACATACCTTTTTGTCGGCGCCGCTGTTACTACTGCGATTTTCCGGTTTTTGTGGTGGGCGATCGCAAAAATGGCGATAATTCCGGCACAATTGTGCAATACGTTGCCGTACTCTGTCAAGAAATTCAAGAAACAAAAAATTTAGGCGCATCCCTGAAAACAGTTTTTTTTGGTGGTGGCACGCCTTCGCTGCTTTCAGTGAGTCAGTTGAGCAATATTTTGGAGACTCTCGACGGCAAATTTGGGATTGCTGCTGGGGCGGAAATTTCTATAGAAATAGACCCGGGTACGTTTACTTTAGAACAGTTGCGGGGATATGCAGCGGCGGGAGTAAATCGAGTTAGTTTGGGAGTGCAAGCTTTTCAGGATGAATTGCTGCAAGCTTGCGGACGATCGCACTCGGTAGCAGAAATTTTTGAAGCAGTAGAAATAGTGCGATCAGCTGGTATTGTCAATTTCAGTTTAGACCTGATTTCGGGACTGCCGCACCAAACTTTAGAACAGTGGGAAGCTTCCCTGAAATCGGCGGTGGAAATTAGCCCGACTCATCTGTCGAGTTACGACTTAATTGTTGAGCAGGGAACTGCTTTCGGGCGCTACTTTGAAGCAGGCGCACAGCCACTGCCTGCAGATGACACCGCTGCTCAAATGTACCGTTTAGCAAGGGAAATTCTGACGGGGGCTGGCTACGAACATTACGAAATTTCTAATTACGCTCGCGATGGCTATCAGTGCCACCACAACCGCGTTTATTGGGAAAATCGCCCTTATTACGGCTTGGGCATGGGGGCGGCGAGTTACGTGGAAGGCCGGAGGTTGACCAGGCCTCGCAAAACTCAAGAATATTATCAGTGGGTGCGATCGATTTCTAGCCTCAATTCCCCTGCTACTCCTCAAATTAGGGGGGAAACCCAGCAGGAAATTTACTCAGCAGTTGAGCAAAATTTTCAATTTTCAGAAAATGACGTTTTGTTAGAAACGCTGATGCTAGGTTTGCGTTTAGCAGAAGGAGTTAGCCTGTCGGCGCTGACTCAAAAGTTTACTCAGCAAACGGTTGATAAAATTTGGCGTTGTTTGCAGCCCTACTGGCGGCAAGGATGGGTGGAAATTATGACGGAGGAGGGGGCGATTCCCTACGGCATAGCTTCGCTTCACGCAACTTTAGGCGACGGCGGCAAACTGCCACTTTCGGGGAATTTGAGGTTGAGCGATCCCGAAGGTTTTTTATTTTCTAATACCATTTTATCGGATTTGTTCAGCAAGTTAGGCGACAATAATTAGCTCTGTCTGAGGAAGTATATCTCCAGCAAGCGCGATCGGCCCTAAAGCCGGGGCCGCCAATGCGCCCGAAAGAAAATTCAATTGCTCCCTAGCTTGATAATCTCAAAAATAATATATTTTATATCGATCCCTAAACAAAACTTAAAGGCGAACTAAGCCTTGAGATAGACGCCAGGACTGCACTTCAGCCGTCATACTTAAGACTGAACATTTAAAAAGTAGTAATTTAATGAACACTTTAACTATCGACCGCAACCAAACCCAAAACCAGCCCTGCCTTGTAATTAGCGAGCGCGGGTGCAATCCGACTTCCAAGTGTAATTTTTGTGGTCACTACCAACAGGCAAGAGGTTCAGTTGGTCACTGTCAATTGTTGAACGCACCTGTTAGGGGAGGATGGAAATCTTGCACTTTAGCAATGCCGGCTTTTGCACCTTCTTGGGAATAGGGGGAAGGCCCTGATGTTTCCCCGGAGAAATTTATTAATTAACCCAAAGAATGTAAAAAAAACGTATAAAAAATTCTGTTTTAACTGGGAATCTGCTATAATAAGCTTAGGCCTTTCGCCACTCGATCGCACAATTGCACAAACAAGTTAAAAAGATGAATTTGACACTAAATCAGGTAATTTCCGAAGGTCATACGCGCATTTTGTGTTGGTATCTAAATAATACTAGCAAAGTGCAAATCGCTCGCATTACAAATATTCCTAATTGGTATTTTGAGAGGACAGTGTTTCCGGGGGAACGTTTTTTGTTTGAAGCGCTGCCGGAAGCTCAGTTAGAAGTTTGCAGGAGTGCGGATACGGGTGTTATAGTGTGCGAGCGAATTTTGTGCGATCGGCTGCGAGTTGAAGAATTAAGCACGGCTGATTGAAGATAATTCCTCAGACTTACCAACGAGAGGTAGAAACCCGGTTTTTTTCAGAAACCGGGTTTCTCTGTGTGATTATTTGTATGATAATAAAAACTCCGTGATTCTCGCCACCGATGCCTCAGCACTGAAACTGTCGCAAATGTTAATCTAAGCTAAATTATAAAAAATCCACCACTGTTTAATACTAAAACCCAATGCCCCTCACCGAACAAATCCTCTCCCAACTGCCAGGAGACGCCCTCGGAGGCCTGAGAAAAGTCGATCGACTCTGGGAAAACCTCAAACAAAACACCGCACCAGCACCTCAAGTAATCAAACACAGCCAACACCCCCTCGAAACCCTCGACTTCGACATAGTTATCGGGGGCGGAACCCTAGGAATATTAATCGGTACAGCCTTAGCCGTGCGGGGTTGGCGAGTAGCCCTGCTCGAACGCGGCACCCTGCGAGGCCGCGATCAAGAATGGAACATTTCTCGCAAAGAATTAGACGCATTCTTAGAACTCAATTTGCTATCTGTTGAAGAGATAGAAAAAGCCATAGCCACCGAATACAACCCAGCCAGAATCAGCTTTGCAAACACCCCCGACATCTGGGTGCGGGACGTACTCAACATCGGAATCGACCCAGTGTACCTCCTAGAAACCCTCAAGCAGCGATTCCTCCAAGCTGGAGGAAAGCTATTTGAAAATACACCATTTAAAACAGCAACCATTCACCCGGATGGAGTCTTGGTAGAATCTGCAAATACCGATACACAACCTGCTACAAATTTATTTAAAACCCGATTATTATTAGACGCAATGGGCCATTTTTCGCCTATTGTGCGCCAAGCAAGACAAGGCAAAAAACCAGACGCCATATGTTTAGTAGTCGGCAGTTGCGCTCGAGGATACCCCAAAAACGACACTGGAGATATATTTGCATCCTTCACCCCAATGCAAAATCAGTGCCAATATTTTTGGGAAGCATTTCCAGCCAGAGACGGCCGCACAACCTACTTATTTACATACATAGACGCCGACACAGAAAGATTCAGTTTAGAAACATTATTTGAAGAGTATTTGCGCTTGCTTCCCCAATATCAAAACGTCGAACTCGAACAGTTAAAATTCCAAAGAGCACTTTACGGAATCTTCCCCTGCTATCGCCAAAGTCCTCTAAAAATGCCTTGGAATCGCATACTCCCAGTCGGAGATAGCAGTGGTAGCCAATCTCCCCTCAGCTTCGGCGGTTTCGGCGCAATGGTACGGCACCTCAAACGCTTGACTCTAGGAATTGAGGAAGCTTTGACAAGCGACAGTCTCGACAAAAATTCCCTCGCACTTTTGCAACCCTATCAGCCGAATCTATCAGTTACCTGGTTGTTTCAGCGTTCGATGAGTGCTGCGATGAATCAAAGAATAGACCCCCATCAAATCAATCAACTTTTGGCTGCCGTGTTTCAGGTAATGGAAGAGTTGGGAGAACCCGTACTCAAACCGTTTCTTCAAGATATCGTGCTGTTTCCGGCTTTGTCACAAACCCTGTTTAAAACAGCAGTTAGCCATCCCGGATTAGTTATGAGAATTATCCCGCAGGTGGGAATAGCTAATTTGCTGGATTGGATGGTTCATTACTTAAATTTAGGAATTTATACGGGATTGTATCCTTTGGGGAAAGCAGTAGAACCGCAGGTAAAAAAATTAGCACCGCAGCAGCAATACTATTTGCACCGATTAGTTGAAGCATGGCAATATGGCGCTGGAGGCGATTATTAAGTGAACAGCCTCTCCGGCCTGTTACACAATAAAATTACTCGTTACCATGCTAGAGCCTGGGAACCAGTTAACTGATATATTAATTATGAGTTATGAAGGAGCTATAACTGCTAAAGCTTGGGGAATTACTCGGAATTTTGCAGGTGTGTGAGTTGTGATTTCACCGTCGGTATTAATCGGACGGCGTTTGCTAGTATTAACCTCAAATTCTTGAGCGTGCAAGGCGCGAACGTTAGGCCAACTTGTATGATTTCCTTGCCTCATAGCTGGCAGCAAAGCAATGATTTCCCACCATTTTTTTATTTCCAAACTGTATAAATCTAGTCGCTTGTCGTCGATTGTGGCATCTTCGGCAACGGTCATGCCACCGCCGTAGTAGCGGCCGTTACCAATGGCAATTTGAATAGTTTTTACATTAAAAGATTGGTTTTTTACTTTAATTTCTGCTCGGAACGGTCGCGCTGACAAAATTGTTTGCAAAGCAGTAAAAGCATAAGCTAAAACTCCCCAGCGCTGCTTTACGTCTTTAGTCAGCCGCTGGGTAATTTCCACGCTCAATCCCAAACTTGCCACATTAAAAAAATGCTGGCCGTTCACCCAACCCAAGTCTATGAGCCGAACTTTACCGCTGGCGATTACTTGACAAGCTGCGGGTAAATCTGTAGGAATTCCCAGAGTGCGGGCTAGGTCGTTAGCAGTTCCCATCGGCAAAATACCCAAGGGTAACTTGGTGTCTGTCAAACCTTCTATGGCAGCGTTGAGAGTGCCGTCGCCACCGCCAATTATTACTAATTCAACTCGATTTTGGTAGCGGCGAATTGTGTCGGGAAGTTCGCGGGCGTGATCCGTAGATTCTACAATTAGCTCAAAACCCAGTGCTTCTAATTCTACAGTGGCTTGAGATAATAGCTTTTGTCCTTTTCTGGAGTGCTGGTTTACTAAAAGTAGAGCTTTGTTCATTTGTTGATTTTTAATGGGGAATATTGAGTGTTTTTAATTACCAAAATTATAGCTTGATGGGTTAAGCGGCTCACATTAATGCTTGATTGCGATTTTACCAATTATGCTCGATTGACAAATATGTCAAAAAATGGATAATTGTAACAAAAGATTGCTAAAAAGTATCTTGCGTTCTCCGCTAGCTCCTTAAAGAAGTAAAACTAAAATTATGTCTAATTTTTTTGAAGAAGCGCAAGTCGCTGCCGATCGCCAAAACTGGCCCTTGTTAGTTGAATGCTTGCAGCAAGTGACAGCCGACGGTAGCAAGCCGCAGGAACAACACATTTTAGAGCAAGCTGTCAGTTTAGCAATAAAAGCCTTAAAATCGGGCGATTTTCAAGACCGCTGGGAAATTGCTAAAGTATTGCCAAATTTGGGAAATGGCGCGATCGCACCTTTAATTGCCGTACTCGAAGACGAAGACGCAGACACGGAACCCCGGTGGTTCGCCGCCCGCATTCTCGGAAAGTTCGTGAAGCAAAGCTATCCCGTAGGGAATCGCCCGGAGGTGATTCAAGCTTTAGTAGAATTGGTCAAAAATTCCGACGAAGAATTGAGCCAAATCGCCGCCGAAACCCTAGGGAATTTTGGTCCGACAGCCATAGAATCCCTCGCCACTCTCTTGCAGCAAGAAGACTCGCGACAGTTGGCCACAGCGGCACTCGCCCAAATTCGGCGCACCGAAACCATCCCGCCGCTGTTGAGCGTAGTCGCAGACTCTCAAGTTGCGGTGCGGGCAGCCGCAATCGAGGCCCTGAGCAACTTTCACGACTCCCGCATCCCGCCGGTGCTGGTAGCAGCACTCAAAGATACTGCGACAGCAGTCAGAAAAGAAGCCGTGCGAGCTCTTGGCGCGCGCGCCTATTTAGACGCAGAATTAGATTTAGTTAACTTGCTCAAACCTTTACTTTCGGACATCCGATTAGAAGTTTGTCAGCAAGCGGCGATTGCAATCGGGCGAGTGAAAACCGATGCTGCAGCGGCTGCTTTATTTGAATTGCTGCGATCGCCAATAACTCCGGTTGAATTGCAAATCGAAACTGTGCGCGCCCTAAGCTGGATGGAAACTGCAACCGCTTTAGCATATTTGCATCAGACTTTAAGGGCGCCATTTACTAGCATAAATTCTACTGTTTATCAAGAGATAGTCACTGTTTTAGGGCGAGTAGAAAAGCCGGAATTAAAAGCTATTGCTGCTGAAATTCTGATTGATTTGTTAAAAACAGGTCATCCGGCACTGCAGGAGGCAGTTAGCAAAAAATCTTTAGCTTTAGGTTTAGGAAAATTAGGAGATATCAGAGGGCTAGAAGCTCTGATTTCAATGTTGGGCGACGCAGACAGCAGCGTCAGGCTGCACTGCATGGCAGCGCTCAAACAGCTAGGTGCTGCCGAGGCCAGGCAGAAATTAGAAAACTTAGTGAAACAAGAGACTCTCGAACCAAGATTGAAACAAGGAATTGCGATCGCCCTGCAAGAATGGCAAGAAAATTAATCAAAAGACAGAATACCCAAATCCCCAACTTCTTGGAGAAGTCGGGGATCTAATAGCGATCGCATCTTTCTTCTTCCTGTCTCCGTTACATCAGTTACAAAATCCGTTGCCGAACTTCCTTCGGCTATATCATCGATTTTATTTGTGAATTTGGGCTATCGCACTTATCACCCGCTCTAAATCTTCATCAGTTAAATTAGAGCCAGAAGGCAAGCAAAGCCCGTACTCAAATAACTCTTGAGCCACCGCACCGCCCATACATTCGCAATCAGCAAATACTGGTTGTAAGTGTAAAGGTTTCCAAACCGGACGCGCTTCTATTTTCTCTTGAGCAAGCGCTAGGCGAACTTGTTCTCTATCTGCACCGAAAGCTGCCGGATCGATCGTCAAACAAGTCAGCCAGCGAGTAGCTTTTCCAAAAGCAGCTTCCGGCATAAATTCAATTCCCGGCAAGTTTCCTAAAGCTTGTTTGTAAAAGTCAAAATTGCCCCGTCTCGCTTGAACTCGCTCCTCCAAAACCCGTAATTGACCGCGACCAATTCCCGCCAAAACATTGCTGAGACGATAATTGTAGCCAATTTCTGAATGTTGGTAATGAGGAGCGGGGTCGCGGGCTTGTGTTGCCAAAAAACGAGCTTTTTCTACCAGTTTTTGGTCATCGGAAACTAACATTCCGCCGCCGGAAGTGGTGATAATTTTATTGCCGTTGAATGAGAAAATGCCTATTTTACCAAAGCTTCCAGGCGATCTATTTTTGTAGCTAGCCCCTAGAGATTCTGCCGCATCTTCTATGAGCGGAATTTCATAAGCATTGCAAGCTTCCAGAATTGGGTCGATATCGCAACTTTGACCGTAGAGGTGTACGATAACAACAGCTTTGGGTAATTTACCAATTTTTGCTCGTTTGTCCAGCGCTTCTCGGAACAAATCGGGGTTCAGATTCCAAGAAGTGCGATCGCTATCAATAAAAACTGGTTTAGCGCCAAGATAAGTAATCGGGCTAGCAGTCGCAATAAAAGTCAGAGTCGAGCAAAAAACCTCATCTCCCGAAGCGACGCCAATTAATTGTAAAGCCAAATGCAAAGCTGCCGTACCGGAACTAACAGCCGCTGCGTGTTTAGCGCCAACTACTTGGCAGAATTCTTGCTCGAAAGCGTCTACATGGGGGCCAACGGGGGCGATCCAGTTGGTATCAAAGGCTTCTTTGACGAACTCCTGTTCCAGTGAACCCATGTGAGGTGTTGAGAGGAGAATTTGTTTGAGCATGACTTCTAACCAGGCTTATTTACTACGAGCTTGCTGTTATGGTAAAGCACGATAGGCAGGAAAAAACCCTGAATTGAGCAGTGTTGCAGAATCCGTCTCCAAAGCGCTTGCCCGCAATTTTACCAAATGATAATATTTTTCTTCATCTGTAATCAGACGCATTGTAAAAAAAAGATGCCTTTGTTGAGAAAACCCAGACTTGAATATATAGAGACTATCTTGATTTGATCCTCCCACACCACCTCCCATGTGAAAAAACTCATTGCCTCGTTCTTGAGACCAGTATCTGCCGTAATCAAATACTAAACTAAAAGGAGACTCGCTCAAAAACTCGGTTTTGCTTCCCCCGAGGTGAGCCTGAACTATGCCTCCGCATTCCAGAAACAAGCAAGCACTGGCAATTTGATCTTCCTTTTCTACAAGGCATAAATGAATGCCATCGCCTAATTTTGATAAATCTTCAAAATAACTGCGTCCAAAATAATAAGATTGACTTGCTTCAACGCGCCCCATAGTCTCTTCATAAATTGCCATGAATTCATTGATATATTCTAAATAAGGGACTATCCTTGTCGTCAAACCCAATCGTTTGCACTTATTAATTGTACTTTTATGACCTTTTCTAGTACGCGATTTAATTTGAGCTGCAGAAAGTTTTAAGTCAACGGATACCGTGATGCCATTCTCAGTGACTGTACCGGGTTTAAATATTTGATTTATGTTGTCGTTGAGGATGGGATGAAGCCGAAAAAAAGCGGAACATATATTCTTGCTCCTGAATGTTCGCTTCAACTCATCGATCGCCGAATCTGGAAACCCCGGCGTGCTAGCTGCTGCCTCACTTAATAAAATTCCGGGATACCCGTAGGGCGAAACCGCATCAAAAATTCCCCGTGCGGTTGATTTTGTGGGAAGTATATCATCGCATTGACGCAGCAAATAAGGCAGGAAAAAAATCTTTTCGCCATCAACCATCAAAAAAGCTTCAGGAGTTGTCTTGGTTCTTTTTGCTTCGGCCAACACATACTCAGGCAAATGGTAGATATCGTGGCGTACTTTTTGCAAGGTTTCCCGCCACAATGGGTTTAATAAATCAATAATTTGAACGTTCATTTGTCTTACTCCGACCACACAATGGGAAATATTGCCGGATCGCTGAAATCAGGAGCGCCGTTGGGCAATTTACGGCACAAAAGTTCGTTAGGGATGTGAACTTCTTCTCCTTTTTGGTTCCAAAAAGAACGATATTGGTTGGCTTCGTCCTGTAGGTGGATTGCCATGGCCAAGCGGAAGACATTGCTGGTGTTGGGGTAGCTGCCGTGAATTGTCCAACAGTGATGAAAGCTGATTTGACCTTTCTTTAATATCATTGGCAATTTAACGATTTTTCGTCCTTCTCGGTGAAATTTATCTTCAATTTCTTCAAGGTTTGGGTTGTTGAAGGAGCGCATATTTCCGAGCCCGGGCCACTTGTGGCTACCGTCGAAAACGGCGATCGGCCCCAGAGACTCATCGCAGTCTTGGAAAGGTATCCAAGCGGTAAGTAAGTTGTCGGAGGTACAGGTAGACCAGTAAGCGCGATCGACGTGCCAGCCGATTGTGGTTTTGGTGCTTTTGGGTGGTTTACAGATGATTTGATCGTCTAGAATGCGAATTTGTTTGGTTCTGGCGAGTCGTGCGGCGATCGCGCCAATAATTGGCTGAAGGGCAAATTTTCGCAGCAGCTTGCTTTGCAAGGAAATGAATTCGTTATTGCGCGTAACGTCCCCATCTTCCGGCTTCCAGTTGCAGTATCCGCCACTGAGGGGAAGTACCGCATCTCGTTCTCCCCGGTAGAACTTTTCGCAGCCAAGAATTCCCTCTTCAATCATTTCATCGGGGATGACTTTTTTAGAGATGTACCAGCCGTGTTCTTCGTAAAAAGCAACATCTTCTTCTGTGGGTAAAAGAGCTATCTGTTCTGCGGTAAGATGTTGGGAAAAAGTCTCCATTCTTGATTTACTCCTGACTAATAACTAGCGCTTGGTTGCAGTTGGCAAAATTCAGCAAATTTTGCTGCTACTTGGGTAATATCGTTGTAGGAATAACGATGATCTGCGGGAACAGTCAGCAGGCGGTTAGATAAATCGAATGCCTTCGGATCTTTACCCGACAATTGGTCTGGCGGTTGAGGCCAATGAACGGGAGCGAAAATGTTTTTACTTATCAAAAATCGGCGCAGTTCTTCCCTAATTTGATGATTCTTACAGATTAAGATGCTATTAAAGGGAACCGAACCGGAAGACCAATTTGTAAATAGAGGTTGGTAACTTTCCTGTTGATTTTTTAATAGCAGATCTAAAAAATCTTTGACGTTGGTTGCCCGCTGTTGCCTCATTTCGGAAATCTTTAAACTTAAGAGTACATTGTTTGTGAGGGCGGAAATAGACCGATCGCCATCATTGATTAGATGCTCCTCTCCTTCCATTTGCAGGATTCGATAGCTATCTTTGGAAATATCCGCACCCATTAAATACGTTCGCTTTAGCAGCATAGCCGTGAGTTTTTGGGCGGCTGCCGGTGATTCGGGTTTAGAAGGTCGAGGCAGTTCCATTTTTTGCCCCGACCAAATCATCGCTCCGTCTGGAATCGGCAGTGTTTTACGCAGCGATGCCATTGCATAATGAGCGGTAGTTTGCTGCGCCCAAAGCGAGAAAGGATCGTGGCTGTGGTCTTCAATTAAGATAATATCTTGATTTTGAGTCTGCCAATCTTGCCAAGGTTTTCCTTCTTTCACCCCAAACAAATTAACTGCCAATACTAAATCACCCGGTAAGGGGCGAAGGGAATTAAAATCTGGAACTCGTTCTGTGGGCAAATCGCGATACCAACACAGCTCGAAAACTTTACTGATTTTTGCTGCAACTTCCATGCAGTAATATGTCGGTAAATGCAGCCTTAATCGACCTTCGCGAGATCCTTTCAAAAAACGCTCAACAGCCAATAGAATGCCCGTAGCTGTGGAAAATAGTTCGTAGTTTTCGGGGAATAATTTTTCCGATGATGATGATGGTGTCAAGGCATCATCCGACCAATGAAATTCTGAACCGACTTCCCATCTTGCTATCATTGATTGTAATACCTCATTCATTACCTTTAAACTCTTCACCCGTAGCGTGGCCTTCTTGACTAATTTCTTTTTGCCCCAAGACTTTCCAGACTGTTAGGAAAAGTATTTTTAAATCTAATGACAGGCTCCAATTATCGACATACCAAACATCCAGCCTGAATTTCTCCGGCCAATTTCCATCTAGAAGTCGGCGACCATTTACCTGGGCCCAACCGGTGATTCCGGGCATAACATCGTGGCGGCGCGCTTGTTCGGGACTGTAGCGTTCTAGATATCGTACTAATAAGGGGCGAGGCCCAACAAAGCTCATGTCGCCTTTGAGGACGTTCAATAGTTGAGGGAGTTCGTCCAGACTTGTTTTGCGAAGAAATTGACCCAGGGGTATGAGACGCTGTTCGTCGGGCAGCAAATTGCCATCAGCGTCGCAATCGCTTGTCATAGTGCGAAACTTGTAGAAATTGAAAACCCGGCCGTTTTTACCGGGACGGGGTTGGCAGAAAAAGATGGGCCCACCCATGCGGATGTAAATGGCGATCGCAACTATTAATATTACCGGAGAGAAAAGCAAAAGGGCGATCGCTGCACATAATCTATCTAATACCCACTTAACCAATTGACTGACTTTTTTGGGATTTACTCGTTGATTAAGTTGCGATATTTGTGAGTTTGACTTGCTCGGTAGTAATTCGTAAATACTCATGATTCTGCACCCCAAAAGCAATTTACTGTACTTCACTGATTCTTGCAGTATCGGGGTTTATACGGTAACGAGTTCTGTCAACTTTACAGAAAATTTAAATAACTTCGGTTTTTTATGAAGCCTTTGTGAACCTGTGGTTGGGACGATCGCTTACTGTTACATAACTTAACGATGAAGTAGGTAAGATCGAGGGCCGTGCGAGCGTTGACCTGTGTCCAACCTGTAATATTATGTCCGGCTAATCGACCTTGACACGAGTGCGATCCGAGCTGCGGACTTTAGTATTTTGAGGACTAAAATCCTGACTACAAGCTTTTTTTAAGCGTTTATTGATTCAGTACGTCCTAACCATACAAAGACTGCACCCATTCCCATTCTTGCCTCAATCCTTCCCTCAAAGAAACCTGTGCCTGATATCCCAATATTTTCTGAGCTTTGGATACGTCAGCGCTAGTATCCCGCGCATCTCCTTTGCTCGATTCTAGGTAATTGATGCGAATCGGGCGATCGACAATATTTTCCATTGTGTGAATAACTTCTGCTAAAGCAACTCGACTTCCCCCTCCTATATTGAAGATTTCGCCCACAGCTTCTGGAACTTTAGCAGCAGCTACATTAGCAGCAATGCAATCGCTGATAAACGTGAAGTCTCGGGTTTGCTGTCCGTCTCCGTAAATTGAAATCGCTTCGCCGCGCAAAATTGATTTAAAAAATATGTGGAATGCCATATCGGGACGCTGGCGAGGCCCGTAAACGGTGAAATAGCGCAACATGGTTGCCGGAACGCCGAAATTGCGATAATAAAGCGAACACAAACGTTCAGCGGCTAACTTAGTAATTCCGTAGGGAGACACTGGTTGAGGACAGGCAGTTTCGCTGGTAGGGAAAGTTTCAGCATTGCCGTACACCGAAGAAGAAGAAGCTAGCACAAATCTTTTCAGTTGCGGTGCATTTTTTGCTGCTTCTAAGAGTACCTGAGTTGCATTGATGTTGCGATCGGTGTAGCGGCGGAAACCTTCTCCCCAACTAGCGCGGACGCCTGCTTGCGCTGCTTGGTGATAAATGACTTCTGTATTAGCCAAGAGCGGACCCCAATCCAAAGATAAAATATTGTCTTCCAGCAGTTGAAAATTTGGATGTTTTGCAAAATGAGCTAGATTTTTTCTCTTCAATTCGGGCTCGTAATAATCGTTGACTTCATCAATGCCGATAACTTTCTCACCCTGTTTTAACAGAGTTTCTACTAAGTGAGAGCCGATAAAACCTGCCGCGCCTGTAACTATATTAGTCATGTGTTAATTATTGATTGTTGATTGTTGGTTGTTGATTTCAGCGTACAAAGCCTCGTATTGCTTCAGAATGTTCTGGAGTTCGTAAGCAAGTATGCTTTTACTACCGCGCTGTGCCATTTCGCGAGCTGCGACCGGGCGATCGAGCACCCAAGCCATAGCCTGAGCCAACCCGTCGATATCTCCCAACTTGACAAGAAGGCCGCAACCTCCTTCGAGCAAGTCCCGAGTGCCGCGAATATCTGTACCGATCGCCGGAACTTCCAGGCACAGCGACTCCATGACACAATTGGGAAGCCCCTCTTGCTCAGAAGCCAGGACTGTTGCTGCTGAGGCCCGCATCAAAACAGGAATGTCCCGACGAAACCCCAAAAAATGCACCTGATTTTCCACTCCTAGCTCAGATGCCAACTGCTGCATCTCCTTGATTTTTCCCTGGCCAGCAAAGGCTAAGTGTGCCTCTGGTCTTCCCAAACGAGCGAAAGCCTTTAAAACGTCGTGGGGGCGCTTGCGGGGAATCAGCTCAGCAACCGACAAAAACAGCGGCGTATCCGGCGATATTCCCAATTCTTGGCGCACTCTCCGTATTTCTGCTTCAGGAATCTCCAAGGGGTTGTAGCGATCGACATTTAACCCAGTTCCCGGTATATAACGGACTCGTTCAGCGGGAACCAGCCATCGTTTGGCCGCTTCCTCATCCTCTCGGTTCACCACCACTAGGCAATCAGTCCAAGGCCCGGCAAGCTTTTCTAGCCCCAAAAAAATTGCATTTTTCAGCGGTGAACCTCCTTTGTAGAAGTGAAAACCTTGGGCCGTATAGATCACCTTGAGTTTTCCCTGCTTTCTCCAATCATTGAGAACATAACGACTGACAAAGGCCGCCACGGGGGTGGAAACATTTACCAGGTTATAGGCTTGCTGTGATAGCACTTCTCGGATTTGTGGCGGCGCAACCAGCAGATTTTGCGTCGCGGTGGGGTTTCGGGACCAGTCGATTTCCCAGGTGCGATCGAATGCCTGCAAGCATTCTGGACAAGTCGAAACTCCTTTGGCCATCCCGTCTACCTCCCAACCGATCTCGCGCAAGTGGCGGGCAATGGGTGCGAAGAAAGCGCGGAGAGTTGGTGCGATCGTCGTTACTATCAATAGTTTGTTCATTGTTTTTCTCTCAACCAAACTTCTGTTTGCTCTCGAACGAAGCGGTAAAGTTGATTCCGCCGTTCCTGCAGCACTTCATCTCGATAGTCTTTGGCTTTCTCCAGGTTGCGGGCCGACATCCGACTCATGCGTTCTGGATTCGTCACCACTTCGCGAATTTTATGAGCCAAAGCAGTCGCATCACCGGGGGGTACAAGATCTTCGGCCGGCAGCAGTTCGGGAATGCCACCTACCGTAGAACCGATGCACGGGAGCGATCGGGCCATCGCTTCGATCATTGCTCTAGGTAAACCTTCCTGGCGGGAAGGCAGGATGAAAAGCTCTGCTTTGTCCAACTGGGCGCGTACAGCATCGCCAGCAGTTAATTGGCCGAGAAAACAAACCCGATCTGCTATACCGCGGGCTTGGGATCGCGCCTCCAATTCAGACCGATGTTTGCCATCTCCTACCAAAACCAACTTCAGGTTTAATCCCGACTGCACGCAGGAAGCTACAGCATCAATTAAGACATCGGGGGCTTTATAGAGTTGAGCCAGCGTACCGACACTAACCATGGTGAAAGATTGGTTGTCGCGATCGTAAAAACGGGGTGCAGCAGCAAAAGCCGAAGTTGGCAATTCAACACTGGAATAGTGGGTTGAAAACGCCCCAGACCCAGAAGGGTATCGGCGTTGCAGGGCACCTTCTGTAACGTAGGCAGCAGCACAAGCCCCAGCACATTGATGCCTCAACTTGCGTGGAAACCACCAGCGGAAGAACGGGCGCAAGGGATGTTTAACTGCACCGGGCGCGAAGACATCATAGGGGTCGGCTACGACTTCTACGGCATACGGATGATTTATCTTGCTTAACATCGGTTGAATGCAAGAAGCTATCTGCGAACCAACCCGCAGAATTACCGCATCGTTTGCTGCCACTGCATTTCTGGCGGCACGCTGGACTTGCGAGACTTTCTGGAGGTACTGCCAAGGGCCGATGTAGTATGGTACGGCTGCGAAGGAAACCCCTTCGCCGTCTGCGCGTTTGCAGTCGCCAGAAACTGAAGCAACTTCTTGAACCCTTGCCACCACGCGCACGCGATCGAAAACTTCCAAGTAACGCATCCAGAAGGAATGTGGAAACGCTACTTGCGTCCAAACTTTTCCGTCGGGAGTGCGATCGAATCGATGTTCGAGAGCAACAACAACATTCATAAATTGACAACCCCTAAAATTTATTTATTCATAATAATAAATTAACTTTGATGAGTTTTTTTGCTGTCAATATTTTTTAATTAAGTAATGACATAATTTTTATAGCATAGCCTGTATTTTAAGGTAAGTTATTTATATAAAATTTACAAATATTCATTTACTGAAGCAGGATCTAATGGAGCAACAATGGAAATAGAAATACCTAGATGACCGTATTATTAAACGGAATGTCGTTGATAGGTTTACCAATTGGGATAAACACTACAGATTATGTAAAAATTATAACAATTAGAGCGTTACCGATCGTGCCATTAAAGAAGCCAGCCCTGTCAAGGTGGTAAATTTTGCTAAGATATCGTAACATCAGTTATATTTATATTGATTGTTTAAAAGATTTAGGAAACTGTACCAATGGTCAAGATGTCTGTATTTAAGAAAAAGATAACACTAGGAAAGGTGATTGGTATTTTTCGTGGCTTGTTCCTTAAGTTGCTTTTGCGCTCCTGCGGTTTTCCCATCACTATAGAGCATGAAGTTCGATTTCTCAGTAGAAGAACTATAGAGATAGGAAATTGGGTAACTATTCGTTGGCATACTCAAATCAATGAAAATGTTAAGATTGGGGACAAAGTTTTTATTGGAAAATACTGTGACATTGGAAAAAACGTAGTCATAGAGGATACTGTGACTCTAGCAGATTATGTATGTCTGCTCGGTAATACTCATAATTATAATGACCCTGAAAACAGAGCAGGTGAAATTTATTCACCAGGTACGAAGGTTATTGGTCAAGGTGCTTGGATAGGCTACAGAGCAATTGTCCTCCCACAAGTTCGATATGTAGGGCGGGGTTCAGTAATTGGAGCAGGTGCTGTTGTTACCAAAGATGTTCAGGATCACACTATCGTAGCTGGAAACCCCGCAAAAGTGATTGGATGCCTTTTACCTGTGTCACAAAAGTAATCCTTAAAACCGTACCTGTCCGTCGGGGGTGCGATCGCATCGATTTTCTCAAGCAAAAACAACATTCATGAATCAGCTTCTCAGACGATAAACGTGAACATCTAAGGGATTGAGGAAACCACTGAGTTGACCATTTTTGAAGCTCATACCAGAAGTATGACCTGAAAACATAGGTTGTACTTCTCTCACATTTCCTGGAAGTTTAATCGCCACTTGAGGAGTGCGATCGTATGAAGTATTGATGAAAACAGCTAGATTTTGGTTTTGATGCACCCAAATTCCAGCTAAGATGTTTTTCGCGCCCGTCTCAATAGTTTTGAAATCTCCTTCTAGTAAGAGCGAATTAATTGCTTGCATTTCTGGTACTAAAGATTTGATTCCCATCCATAAATCTGGATGTTCCAGTAAACTCCACTTTCGATCGTAATAAGTGTAGTAAATAATTCCTTTCGCACCAGCTAAAATGGCCTGATATGTCATATTACGTACCTCATCAAAAGTTGGTACCGCCGCGCCTTTCTCATACCACCGAAATGACTGCAAGTTTCCAATAATTAAACGATTGTTGGGAGCAGCATCGCGAGCAATAGAAATTATATTTTTAACCGAATTCAATGGTAAATTTAATCCCACAGGATAAGCTTGAACTCCTACTGCATCAGCACTATTAATAAAAGTAGAAATTTTTTTTTCTTTGCTACCGCTAATATAGGTTATGTGAGCGGGGTCGGCAGTTTTAAACTTACAATGTAAATCTAAAACCTGATTCAAAGTAAATCCATCTTTGTTACTATCGACATCATCAGCAATACTCCAACCAAAAATAGCTGATTTATTCTTGAATTTATTGACAACTTGAATAGGATCGACCGTTGGCACTAACTCAAATTCAGTCAGGACGTAAATACCCATTCGCTCAGCCTCATCGAGAAATTTTTCATATTCTTCAAACTTTTCAAATCTTTTAAAAGAAGGGTGAATTATATTAAATCCTGCCGCCGCAATTTCACGTAAGTGATTCATGCGAACGTCTGCAGTAGATGCCCAGGAAACGTGATAAAAACCAAAGGGAAAGAAGGGCTTGCCATTAACCATAGCAGTACCGTCTGCGCGCACCCCCACTATAGGAGTAGTAGTAGGAAGAACGGGGATACGATCTGCACAGGATAAGCTGACATAAGAACTATTGCACGAACTAAAATAAAAAATAACTGAAATCAATAAAGCCGATAATGTTCTAATTAATTTACTAGAAAACTTATTCGTTATTTTTCTATTATTACTACTCATTTGTTAAGTTCCTATGCGATTATCTTGCTACCTTTTTAAAGTCGGTCAGCGTGTCTTGCAAACTGCGATCGTTCATCGGGAGGAATAGTATTTTGTGTTCTACACGAACTCGCAGTTGAACTCAAGGCTAAAGCACCGAATAGGAAAATCCACCACAGACAAGTGAGCATTTGCAGTCTAAAAATGAAAAAATTCATAAATAGTGAAAATCCTGAAGCAACAATACCACAGCCCAAGATTGGAAATTCCAATTTTCTTGAATCCCGAAGCAGGAGACGAGCATAAACAGTCCACAAAAACAGAAAATATAGAAAACCAGCCATTCCTAGCTCGACAATTAGTAGCAAAAAAGTTGAGTGAGGGTGATATAAAATTGGTCCGAAGGAAGTTCGTATTATCTTAAAAGTTCTTCCTCCCTCTGCATCTGAACCATCCTCAATATCTAGAATATACCAATCCCAATAAGAGCCATACCCAGACCCCAAAATATTCAAGTCTGTAGTCCGATTACCAATAATTTTAAAAGATGTTAAGTATGTATCTGAACGGGATGAGTCTTCCAAGGACTGCAAGCGCTCGCCAGTATTTGATGTTGCAAATACTATTGCTGCTGCTATCATTACGAAAACAATTACTCCCAGAGCAGCAAGAAGAGCAATTTTCTTATTTTTATTAAATAAAATAGTCAAACAAAGAAATACACCAATAATGAGTATTGCGCCCCGTGACCCAAGACCGATTAGAGTCAGCATTAAAATAAAAATAATGGTAAGCTTAAATAAACGTTTGGTAGGAGTTTGAATCAGCTCTTGAATCGCAAATGCTAACGCCGGTATTAGCACAAAATATCCATCATCTGACCCAAACAACGGGCCTTGTACCCGCACTGTCGGATCGTTAATTAGCGCGCTTCTTACACCTGCAAACTGGAAGGATGATAAAGATGCAACTGTGTATAACAGCCCTACTCCAGTTAAACCAACTGTGAGTCGCCAGAGAAATAGCCGTACAGATTCAGCCGGTCTTTTTGCGATCGCATTATAGCCAAGCAAAAAGCTGGATGCTGTCAAAATCAGGGTAAACATCATTCCCTTAGCATCGCGCGGGTCGATGCGACTATCTTGAAGGGATAGCGTAGCATAAAATATCAGGCTAACTGTCAATATCGGCAAGTGATAATGCCAAGGCTCGAGGAAGGCGTTGATTAGATGTTCCCGTCTTTGTAAGGTGGTACTTGAAGTTTTTTTCCTCCTCGGACACAACAGGAACATGCAAGCGACTACTACAAGAAGTATGTCTTTGCCGTTAACAGGTATCGATTCAATTTCAAACCACGGAGTTTTGGTCGATGGTAGCACCGTCCAATAGAAAAAGCTCAACCAAAACAGCAGGTCTAACATAAAATAAAATTACGAAAAATGACTAATGCTAGCAGCTAGGAAAGTTAGCCTCATAGACTTTTGTTAGCTCTTTTACACTCATATCAATACTGAAAGAACTCTTTTGTAAAACCCCTAGTGCATCCGATTGGGTAATAGCCGATGTATCGCCTCGTGCTGCCAAAACTGCCTCAGCCCAATCCGATGCCGATCGCGACAAGGACATTCGCCGCACCAGAGGCTTGACAATATCGACTTCCTCGGTAATGACATCCGAAAAAATACAGGGAAGCCCAGCCGCTTGTGCTTCTAGCAATACTAAGGGCAATCCTTCGTGAAAGGATGGCAAAAGGAATAAATCCATAGCACCTAGCATTAACTGGGGTACGTCAGGTCGGACACCTGCGAAAATAATACGGTCTGTCAAACCAAGCTGAATAACTTTCTGTTCGATTTCTGGGCGCAGCGAACCATCACCTATCAGTAATAGGCGCATTTTTGGTTCTCGTTTGGCAACTTCCGCCACAATTTCCAACAGAAACAGATGGTTCTTTTGTTCGATAAATCTCCCTACATGACCGATCGCAAAAGCATCCGCAGGTAAACCCAATTCAGTCCGAATAGCAACCGAATTGACAGGAGACTGGAACGGAGTTAGATCGATGCCATAGTAAAGAATTTGCCTGCGCGGATCGGTTGACCATGCTGAACCAAATAGAGACGCGGCTGCCTTGTAGCTAACTCCTAAACCAACTGTTGCGTAGCGATCGACCCACCATTCTGTTAAAGCGAGATACAAACGCCGATACCATCCTGCTTTTGCCTGAACTGAGGAGGTATCGTTATGGCTTTGGGCAATGCGGACAGCTATGCCGGCTTGTTTTGCCAACCAAAGAACGTAACCGCTGAAGTGGTGAACGTGACTGTGAACAATATCATAGGGCCCGTATTCGCGTAAAATTCGTTTAAAGTTGTTACCGTAAAGCCAAGGTTTTGAAGGATGGAGGCACGGGATAATTTTGCTGCCAAGAGCACGTACTTCGTCGTCGTAAGGACAGGGTTTCTCAGTGTGAACTACAAAGTCCATCTGGAAACGATCGCGATCGATATTTCGCAAAACGTGTATCAACCAAGTTTCTATGCCGCCCCGATTCATGCCGCCGACGACATGAAGAATACGGATTGGACGCTGCTTAGTCGATGTTTGATTTTGTTCCTTGATATCTGTCGAGTCTGTGCAGTGCATAGACGATAACTCCTAAACTAAAAACTGCTTGAACAATTGCAGTAACGATCAGCGCCAGCGCCGCCCCTTGAAGTCCCATAATTGGAATTAACCACAGACAAGCGATCGCAGAACACCCCGTTACCAAAACAAACAAAGGCATTTGCACTCGAAAGTATCTAGCTGCCGTCATCCCGTAACCCAAAAAGGCAGAAACGTACCAAATACCCGCAGCCACCATCAGCCATAGGAACAAATCTGCTCGATCGGCATATTCCGGTTTATAAAGTAAAGTTAAGATTGGTTTGCCGGCAACAACCGCGACAAAAACGCCTCCCGCACCTAACATCAAGCCAACCCCCACCAGCTTGAGCAAAAGTGTGCGAAAAGCAGTGCTATTTCCCGCTGCATAATATTTTGCTAGTCGCGGACTTGCAGACTCCGCTAGCGCACTCACTACCATCTGCCCAACCACCATCAGGTAAGACATGGCAGCGAAAATGCCCAGTTCGCGTTCGCCCAAATACCGCTCGATAAAGTATCGAGGAATGTTAGTATTCAGCGAAATCAACATCATCACAAAACCCAGAGGTAAAGCAAGCCAAACTAACTTGCCCAAAGTTTTTCGGTGCCAGCGCGGGTACAAGGGATTGTGGCTGTTTGCAGGTTGAGCATCGGCAACAAATAAACTTTCTCTCTCTCTTCCATGCGAGGAATTCTTTAAAATTAATCTACCATTGCGAAGATCCCAAGCGAATAGGACTAAACCCCAGGCAATTGCTAATCCGATCGCTCCTCCTACAACACTCCCAGTCAGAGAAACTCCGATGCCTAAAAGTAACAGCGATAAAGGGCCTTTAATCATCAGGGCGATCGCAATCCGATCCATCCGTTCGTGTTGTTGAATCAAGCCGTAAAACACATCGCTGATCGACTCAAAAGCCTTTGCCAGGGCGATCGCCAAAATCACCAGTGAAGTCTCCCACCGATATCCAGCTTTGAGCGTAATTCCCGCAATTATCAACAGTGCTAACCCAGTTCCAATTAACCTCAGACCCAGATAATCGCTAAAAACATAGTCTCCTTTCGCATCTGTCGCTTGGATACCTCGCAGTTGCAGATTAGTAAACATGATAACAGGGGCTGTCACCGCCAAACCCAAGGTAAATTGACCCACCATTTCAGGACTGCCCAATTTAGCTAGCACTACTAACATCCCCCATTGGGAAGCCGCATAAACGAGATTACCCGTGAAAGTCCAGGAAAAATTCCGGCGTAATGTTAGTGGTTTCAACTGTTGCATTAGTACCTAATTACCTGATTGCTAATTGGTGAATTCAAATCGTATATTTTTCCATTTCCAAGTTAGTCACAAATACCCCATTAACTTTTAGCAGCCATACCCCCTATCAAGTTCCCTACCGCCGCGCATTCTACAGGCTTCGAGAAAAAGTATCCCTGTCCGTAGAGGCATTTCAGAGCTTTGAGTTCAGCTATTTGCCATCTCGTTTCAACTCCTGTGGCAATCATGCCCATGCCTAACTCCTGAGTTATGGCAATAATTTTGTGAAGAATTTCTAAGTTCGGGTTGCTAGCATCAAGCCCGCTGACTAAAGAGCAATCCAGCTTCAAACTGTCGAATTTCCCATACTTCAGCCGCGTCAATTGGTAGAGGTGAGTTAATGATAAATCACTGAGACCGCAGTGGTCTATTTGTACTTGCAACCCTAAACTTTTAAGTTGGACAAAAACAGACCCAGCCAAATCTGGATTTTCCGTCACAACATATTCAGGAATTTCTAACCTCAAACTAGAAGGATCAAGATTTGTCTCCTTCAATATTTGGCATATTGTCTGGATTAAGTCGGCTTGGAAAAACTGTTTGCTAGTTAGATTCACGCTGACTGTTAAAGGAGACTGAAGACAAAATTGCGACTGCCAAATTCGCATCTGGCTGCAAGCTTGCCGCAGTACCCACTCGCCAATAGGAATAATCAAGCCCGTTTCTTCTGACAGTGTTAGGAATTCGTCTGGCCAAAGCAAGCCTCGATAGGGGTGCTGCCAGCGCAACAGTGCTTCAAAACTACTAATTTGGTTGGTTTCCAGGCAGACGATCGGCTGATAGTGAATCCGAAACTCCTCATTGGCAAGAGCCACCAGCAAATCATTCTCCAACTGAACTGATGCTGCACTGCTAATCTTTGCCGGAGCGGTTGTTTCTGTTGCTGTATTTGCGTGCAAATTCGCTGTTGAATATCCTGGTACGTACTCAGGCACTAACTGCTGTAACATTGAAACTATTAAATTGGTATCATTGCGATCGCCTGCTTGACAAAGAGCTTCTACTTCCAGATCGATATTTTCTTTCACTATGCGGCTGGCATTGCCCAAGCTAAGAATTTTTTCGTGTTTAGTGCGGTTGTATTGCTCGCCCGGAATAAACAGTTCTTCAAACAATTTTTCTCCAGGTCGCAGCCCTGTAAACGCGATTTCTATGTCTTGACCCACTTCATATCCTGAGAGTCGGATCAAGTCCTTGGCTAAATCGAAAATTCTGATCGGTTCCCCCATCTCTAGCATGAATACTTCCCCCCCGCCGCCGAGGACTGCTGCCTGCAAAACGAGTTGAACTGCTTCGGGAATTGTCATGAAATAGCGACAGATATCTGGATGGGTAATTGTGATCGGCCCGCCCTCAGCAATTTGTCGCTTGAAAGTGGGTACGACGCTACCGCGACTGCCAAGAACATTACCGAAACGAACCACTACAAAGGGGTTTTTGCTTTTTTTTGCTGCTTGCAGCACCAGCATTTCGGCAACTCTTTTGCTAGCTCCCATAATGCTAGTTGGATTCACCGCTTTGTCAGTGGAAATCATTACAAAGTGTTCTACATTGTATTTCAAGGCCAGATCCAGCAGATTTTTCGTCCCCCGCACATTGTTAGTAATCGCTTCCGGCGAGTTTAATTCCATCATGGGTACGTGTTTGTGAGCCGCTGCATGAAAAATGATGTCTGGCCTATTTTTTTCAAAAACGTACTCTAAGCGATCGATCAAACGAATGTCGGCGATAAAAGCTGTCAGGCGAGTAAGAGCTGTTTTGGTTTGGCTGGTCTTTTTGAGTTCTGACAGGACTTTTGTGAGCTCTTGTTGAATGTTGAATACAGAATTTTCTCCATGTCCGACGATGATGATTTCCGCAGGAGCGCACTTTAATATTTGCCGACAAAGTTCGCTGCCGATGGAGCCCCCGGCACCAGTAATTAGAACTTTCTTGCCTCCAATCAATCCCAAGACTTTCTGGGTATCGGTTTGAATGGGGGCGCGGCGGAGCAAGTCCTCAATCTGTACTTCTCTGAGGCTACCTAAACTGACGCGACCTTTGATGATTTCATTGAGGCCGGGGAGAGTGCTGGTTGGAATTCCAATTGACTGGCAAATTTCTACGATTTCCCTAATCTCTTTTCCCGGAGCTGAGGGGATGGCAATCATAACTTTGCCGATATTTAGCGATCGAACTACTTCCGGAATGTTGCAGCGATTCCCGACTACAGTCAGTCTGCCAATCTGCTTGGAGATTTTTTTGGGGTCGTCGTCAATGAAAGCGATTGGATCGAGTCCTACCTCCGGGCTCCTCTGCATCGTTTGCATCAGAGATGTGCCTGCACTGCCCGCACCGACTATCAGGACGCGATCGCGTTGCTGAACTTTCCACGGTTTTTGGTTCCATCTTTCGAGGGCTGGAATACTGAAACGAATGGCCGCAACTAACAAAAAGCTAATGATAGCGTCTAGTAGCGGCAGCGATCGTGGCAGATTTGCGATCGGCGAATTATTTAGCTGGTAGAGTTCTTGGAACAATATAATTTCTCCTGCTAGGGATATACCTATCAGCATCGTTATTTGTGCCATTTCTTCCAGACCCGCATACTGCCAGTAACGCTTGTAGAAGCCCCCCGCATAAAAGACTGCTAGTTTGACTGCTACAAATAATACTGTCACTAACGCTAGACTGTTTAGGTAGGGAGCCAGAGTTAATGTATCATCTAAACGAATTGCCAGGGCAAATAACGGTGCAATTGCTAAACAAATTGCATCGATTATTAAAAAATGACGGGTTCTTAATCCCACCAACACTTTGCTGATTCTTTTGACACTCATATTCATCCTACCCTATTACACAAAAACTTTACTAAACCTATATCTAGTACCTAATGCTGAGGTATTTTTTTATACCGCCCAGCCCGCTGAAATTAATCCGTCTTTCTTTTAATCCGGCATCACTCAAGTGATATCATTAAGGCGATTACCAAGAATACTTCGCCTCTCCTAATTGTGGTTTTTATTCTTTTTTTAGATTGAATTCTGAGATTTTAATGCTGAGTCAATCTTCTCCTAATACTGGTTCCCTTGCTCGTAAATTTATAATTCTTTACTTTTTTTTAACAAAAATATATAACTTATTTGTTATGGGGAACACACATATATTTGTTTAAACCATGACAGTGCTTGACTTAAGTGATACAATAGATATCCTCAATAATGAGTTGAAAAGCCTAGGGTGTTACTGTTTACCAAAAATCATTTTTCGGGAGTAACTGATGGAATCAACTGAAAGTGGTATCGGATTTCAGCAATACTGGCAGATTCTTAAGCGCAGGTGGCTGCCAGCTTTAGTTGTATTTGCCTCCGTTATTGCACTCGTCAGCTACAGTGCGATCGAGGAAAAGCCCATTTATGAAGCAGAAGGAAAGCTGTTATTTAAGAAAACAACTCCTGGTTCTGCTTTAACAGAATTGGGAAAAGAAATCGGACAGTTGACTCCTGCCGCAGAGCAAAGTAACCCTCTGACTACTGAGATCGAACTCGTTCGTTCTCTAGAAATTATTGAAAAAACTATCAATATACTTCAGTTAAAAGACGAAGAAAATAATCATCTCAAAACTAAAGATTTTTTGAAAAATCTGACTGTAGCTACTATTCGGGGAGCTGATATTCTCAGGATTTCATACAAACACAAAAATCCGCAAATAGCAGCAGATGTCGTAAAAACTCTAATGAACTATTATATAGATAACAATCAAAAAGTCAATCGCTTAGAAGCTGTGTCTGTTCGACAGTTTATTGAAAAAAAACTGCCTAATTCAGAGAAAGTTATGCGAAAAGCCGCGGGAGAATTGAGCAAATTTAAAGAAAATAATAAAGTTGTAAATCTTGAAGAAGAAGCTAAATCAGCAGTGGCAGTTATGGCGGAACTAGAAAGTCAAATCGACCAAGCTAAGTCTGATTTGCTCAAGGCAATTGCTAAGTCCAAAGCATTTGAAGACGAATTACAAATGAATCCCCAGCAAGCATTGACCGCCAGCACTCTCAGCCAATCTAGCACGGTGCAGGAAGCTCTCAAAGAGTACAAACAGATCGAGCGGCAGTTAGCAATTGAGCAAAACCGCTACCTGGAAACTTCGCCTGTAATAACTAGGTTAGAAACTAAGAAAGCTACTATAAAAGCTTTACTAGACCAACAAATACAACAAGTTTTAGGCGAAAAAAAGCTGTTGCCAACTCAAACTTTACAGATAGGAGAGGTGAAACCAAAACTGATCGAAGAATTTGTTAAGGTAGATGTAGAACGCCAGGGTTTGGCTGAGCGAGTTACTATTTTATCAAATGCTCTAGCTGGCTACAGGCAGCGAGTTAAAGTTTTGCCGAAGCTAGAGAAAGAAAAGCGCGAACTTGAAAGGAAACTTCAAGAAGCCGAAGCTGATTATGAAGAATTGCAGAAAAAACTTCAGCAAATTCGGATTACTGAAAATCAGCAAGTGGGGAATGCTAGGATTATCCAAAAGGCGAGTGTTCCTGAAGAACCAGTAGGTTCTCGCAAGCTTTTATTGCTGGTATCTGGCGGTTTGTTGGGAACTCTGCTAGCTATAGCTGCGGCGATACTTTTAGAATCTCAAGATAAGTCTGTGAAAACTATTGAAGAGGCGAGGGAATTGTTTGGGTTTACTTTGTTGGGGGTAATTCCTTTGCATAGAAAGCCGGACAAAAATCCTCGGCGCAATTCCCGGCAGATTAAGTCTGCTACGCAGGATTTAGAGCTATCTCCCGGACAGATTGTGGTTAGAGATACTCCTCATACTTCGAGCAGTGCTGCTTATCGAATGCTTCAGGCAAATCTGAGATTCCTGAGTTCTGATAAAGAGCTGAAAGTTATTGTTGTCAGTAGTTCGCTACCGCAAGAAGGCAAGTCTACGGTATCTGCTAATTTGGCTGTAGCTATAGCTCAATTAGGAAGGAAGGTTTTGTTGGTAGATGCGGATATGCACTGTCCTGTTCAACATCGGATTTGGGAACTTCCCAATCAAGTAGGTTTGAGCAACGTGATAGTCGGACAAGCTGGATTTGGGGATGCGATCGCACAAGTTATGGATAATTTAGATGTACTGAGTTGCGGTGTGATTCCGCCTAATCCAATGGCTCTGTTGGACTCGCAGCGGCTCACTTTATTAATTAAGCAATTTTCGGCTAGTTATGATGCCGTGATCGTTGATACTCCTGCTTTGAATGTTGCTGCTGATGCTCTGATTATCGGGAATAAAGCCGATGGGATTTTATTAGTAGTGCGACCTGGAGTTCTTCACTCTGGTACTGTGGCTTTTGCGAAGGAGCTATTGAAGAAATCAAATCAGCACGTTCTGGGCTTAGTGGTGAATGGAGTAAGTCCTAAAAACGAACCGCACAGTCATTACTATTTTACCAACGAATCTTACACTCAAGAGCAGAGTCCTGGTATTAAAAAAACGAATAACCAGTAACCAATAACAACAGTTAACTGTTAACTGAGAATTGACTAAATTGGCAGCCGCACTCCGAAAGTCGAGCCGAGTCCTTCCCCAGGACTTTCGGCCCAGACACTGCCGCCGTGGAGTTCCACGAGATGGCGGACGATCGCCAATCCCAGTCCCAAACCGCCGTAATTGCGCGTAGAAGTGCTGTCAGCTTGGCGGAAGCGATCGAACACAAAGGGCAAAAACTCCTTGCTGATGCCAATTCCGGTATCTCTGACAATGATCGAAACAGAGTGAATCGGAGACGGCCCAGATAACATGGCGCCACCCGCTGCTCCCGGTTCCCCATCCTCCGATAGGGTGATTTCCACGCGACCCGACGGCGGCGTAAACTTAATAGCATTCGAGAGCAAATTCCACACCACCTGCTGCAAACGAGTAGCATCCCCCCTCACCAAGCTCACCCCTTCATCACAAAAACTCACCACTTCAATTCCCCTAGCTTCAGCATCAGGGCTGAGCGCCTTCACGGCCGTTTCTACAATCCGTGCCAAATCCACCGGGCACAGCTTCAAACAGACTTTGCCACTCACAATCCGGGAAACGTCCAGCAAATCCTCAATCATCTGAGTCTGCAACCGCGCGTTTCGCTCAATAGTCTCCAAACCCACAGCCGTTTTTTCCGGACTCAATTTGCGCTGCCGCAGCATCTGGGCCCAGCCCAAAATCGCGTTCAGAGGCGTCCGCAACTCGTGAGAAAGCGTTCCCAAAAACTGGTCTTTAATCCGGTTGGCCTCGTCTGCTTCCCGGTAAAGCCGCGCATTGTCGATAGCCACCGCCGCATCCCGCGCCAAATCCTCAAGTAAAGCCAAGTCGTCCTGCCCGCAGCGGCGGCCCGACTCCCCGCACAGCAGCGAAATCGCTCCCAGCGTCCGCCCACGAGCGATCAGCGGCACGCAGATTGCCGACAGAACCTGGGATTGCGATCGCAGCACCAACTGCAGTTCCCTGTCTGGCACAACCGCCTCGATCACCCATTCCGGTATTTCTGGGTAGAGCTTCGACTCACCAGTCCGTAGCACCTTTGCTACTCCGTGCCGTCCATGGGGGTCTAGCGGCATACGCCGATCGATTTGCCACAGCAGAGCGACTTTGCTGGGATCAGAGTGAGCAACTGCTTGCAAGCGGATCGAGCCGTCGGTATCGAGCAAATGCACACAGCACCAATCCCCCAGCGCCGGTACTGTTAAATCTGCCAAACCTTGCAGCGCCTTCTCGTAATCTAGGGAAGCCGACGACAGCAAAGCCAAGGCTTGAGCGCTAAAATAGGCTGTTTGGGCCGATCGCTGGCGATCGTCAATATCGGTACAAGTCCCGAACCATTTGAGAATTTTCCCGTCAGCGTCCCGCACGGGTAATGCCCTGCCCAGATGCCAGCGGTAAGCTCCGTCAGATGCCCGTTTAAAGCGGTATTCCACCTCGTAAGTCTTCCCTGTCTCCACCGAGATCTTCCAGCTTTCTACGGAATTTTCCACGTCATCTGGATGCAGGGCTAGCTGCCACCCCCAGCCTTGAGTTTCCTCCAGCGTCAAGCCAGTATATTCAAACCAGCGCTGGTTGTAGTAGTCGAGCCAGCCGTCGGGTCTGGCAGTCCAAACTATTTGCGGGATAGCTTCAGCGAGGACGCGGTACAACTGTTCGCTGGCTTCGGCTTGGCGACGGGCGGCCTGTTCCCGGGCCAATGCCCAATTCCTCTGTTCTTCGGCCTCTTTGCGAGCGGTGATGTCGCTAATCACGCCGATCCACCTGCAGGGATTGCCTTGTTTGTCAAGCACTGCTTTGCCCCGATCGATCCAGTGGAGCAAGCGGCCCCGCTGGCACTGAACGCGGTATTCCTGAAAAAATGGGGCGGCAGAACTGTCTGGCGCACTCAAATACCGATCGACCGCTGCCAAAACTCGATCGCGGTCGATCGGGTGAACAATACTGTTCCAAGCTGCTCTTGTCCTCGGAAATCCGCCTTTTGCGTACTCCAAATGTTCGTCTACGTGACCGAACCACAGCACGATCCCGGTTTCGATATCCCATTCATAAATTAAATCACTGGCACTTTCTGCCGCAATCCGAAACCGCTCTTCAGACTGTCGCAGCACTTCTAGAAATTTAAAGCGTTCCGTCACGTCCAAAACCAGAGACAGCACCGATATCAACTGTCCAGAATCGCTGTAAAAAGCCGAATTGTACCACTCGCAGTGTACCAACGAACCCCACTTATTATAATTCGTGTTGCGAACTACATTGCAGCGATTTTCTGGTTTTTTTAAACTATAAATTGCCGATTCTACCTCTTCAAAATCCCCCCGACCGATAAATTTCCATTCGCTAAAATGCTTGCCTAAAACTTCTATTTTGTCCCAACCAAAAATCTTTTTTGCCGCAGGCGACCACCCACTGATCCGAAAGTTTTCATCCCACTCAATCACCGCTAGGGGGGTATTTTCAAAATGAGAAGTTAGTTTTTGCAGCGCCTCGCGCAGGGATGCTTCTACTTGCTTGCGCTTAGTAATATCCCCAAAAGAAATAGCAATGCCATCGCCCAATTTAACGGTCATAATCCGAAACCAGCCGACAATGCCTTCGCTGTTGTAATAAATCTCGGTGTCGAGGGGAATTCCTGTTTCTATAACTTCGACGTAACGGTCGAACAAATTATTATCTTTATGACCGGGCAGCACTTGCAGCAATCGCTTGCCGATTAATTCTTCAGGGGTACTCTGCTGAATTTTTGCCGCTGCGGGATTGACGTATTCCCATTCAAAATCCACAATTGTGGATTCGTCGCGAATGCTGCGGAACACGTTAAATCCGTCTAGAGATAATTCCTGAAAAACGCGGAAGCGTTCTTCGCTTTCTTGCAACTTGTCTACAGCGTCAAGCAGGAGTTCCTCGACTCGCTCCCGCTGTGTTATTTCTGCAAGCAATTGCTGGTTAATTTGCTGGAGTTCGCTTGTGGGGGATGGGAAGGAATTTTTAATAGCAGAGTCGGCTTGCGGTCGATCGACCTTTTGGGTTCGCAGCGCGGTATTTCCTGCAAAAGAGGCAGCTCCAGCCATAGCCAAGAATTGAGAAATCCAGGGTATCAGGGACGCTAAAGCCCACAAAGAGATGATAGCGGTTAAGCCGGCGATCGAACTTGACAGCCATTCGCTGGGATGCACCAGCATCCAAACTTGCATCAAGTGAGTTGTCCCGCCCCAGAAAAACCAGGCTCCCAATAGGAGAAATCCCTTACTCAAAGGCACGTCCGGCTGCTTCCGGGCATAGTATGTCAGAATTGCTGGAATTGAATAATAAGCCAAGGCAATTAACACATCGCTGACCGCGTGCAGTCCCATCAACTGGGCTTGCCACTGGCAACATCCGCCTTGCAGAATAAAATTGTGGTTAAATGACATAATCTTAATAAAATGGCAGCATTTCGGCTTTCCTGTGCGATCGATCCTAGTTGCACTTGTGTTGCTGACCCGCTAATTTCTAGTTTATACACAAAAAAACATAAAACAAGAGTGACTTTAGTTCGGGGAGGAAAGTTCATAGCAGGATTTAACCGGCCTGCAATATTCGTACATTTATTGAGAGGTTTAGGGAGAGTGAGGTACTATAATTCCCCAGGATGTACGAAATTCAATGCTATCTTTTGAATTCACAACTGACGTAAAAACAGATCGATTGAACTCACTTGATAAAGGGATTACTAGAGTGCCGTTCATTGAAACGGTTTAGCTAGAAGCTGGCAATATTCGATAAACTCATCTTTATTGAATCTATTTTTTGATAAGTTTGCCGATTCAGAAATCCTTTCAACATAAGAGAACCGACTTCTACTTGGAGGCTTAGAAATCCTGCCGGAGCAGATTGATGCTTGGAGCTTAGCATCCCCGCCTCTCGCCCCGGAATCAAAACTAATCTGTACCTGTATCAAAGTCTACTAAATTCTGCTACTAAATCGGTTAATGTCACAGATTATCTTCCAGTAAAATTTCTGAAACCATCTCGAATTAAACCTCCATGCGCTTAGAGCAGCTTCAAGCATTTCTTTCAGTTGCTGAAACTGGTAGCTTTCAGCAAGCGGCCCGGAAGTGCGGCGTTACCCAATCGACTATTAGCCGCCAAGTGCAGGGATTAGAAGCGGAAGTGGGTTTGTCGCTGTTTCACCGCACAGCCCACGCGAAACTGACTGTGGGAGGGGAATGCCTGTTACCTCACGCTCGCAAAATATGTCAGACTTGGCAAAATGCTGCTGAAGAATTGGGAGACTTACGGGCGGGAAAGCAGCCGGAACTGTGCGTGGCTGCGATTCACTCGGTTTGCGCTGCTTATTTGCCGCCTGTGCTGCAAAAGTTTTGCCGCGACTATCCAGACGTGCAGTTGCGGGTGACTTCCCTCGGGAGCGATCGAGCTCTGAAAGTCCTCAAAGACGGTTTGGTGGACATCGCGGTGGTAATGAACAACCGCCATTTTACTCAAGCCCCGGAAATGTTGGTTGAGGTGCTCTACAATGAGCCGATCGAGGTATTGATGGCCGCTAGTCATCCCCTGGCCGAGTACGATCGAGTACCTTGGCCGGAATTGATTTGTTACCCGCAAGTGGTGTTTAAGGACGGGTACGGAATGCAGCGGATGGTGCAAGAACAATTTGGACGCATAGGTGCTAAACTTCATGCTGTTTTGGAACTCAACACTCTTGATGCTTTTCGGGGTGTGGTGCGACAGGGAGAATTGATTGCTTTGCTGCCGCATTCAGCTTTGGTGGACGCGAAGGGCGATCGCACTTTAGCAGTGCGGTCGATCGCCCAAGAGCGCTCAAATTCCAAGGTTTCGGCGATCGGTCAATTGGCCGCAGATCCCACTTGGACTCGCGAAGTGGTATTAGTGACAACTCACGATCGAATGCAAATTCCGCCGATCGCCCATTTTTGGAATCTGGTACGCGAATTTGTGCCGCCACTTGATGTAATCAAGCTAGAAAAATCAGGCAGTTAATTAGATAATTTTGAATTGAATTTTGGGAATTTTAAATTTAAAACGATTCAAATATTACCAATTACTAACTACCAATTACTAACTTCAAAAGTTATGAGTGACGCATTTAGAGAATTGCTGCGAAAAATTGGCAGCGGAGTACACACAGGAGAAAACTTAACTCGTTCCGAAGCAGCAGCAGCCACGCGGATGATGCTGCTGGGGGAAGCAACACCGGCTCAAATCGGAGCTTTTATGATTGCCCACCGCATTAAACGGCCCACTGGGGAAGAATTAGCCGGAATGCTCGATGCTTATGAAGAATTGGGCCCTATGCTTGCCCCCCCAAACCGAGAAAAAGGTTTTTCCGTCTCTACCGTCGCCGTATTTGGCGTTGCTTACGACGGGCGATCGCGAACGGCTCCAATTAGCCCTTTAACAGCCCTAATTTTAGCCGCCTCTGGCGTCCCAAGCCTCATGCACGGGGGCGATACCATGCCAACCAAGGAAGGCATTCCCCTGATTGAAATTTGGCGCGGTTTGGGAGTAGACTGGAGAAAACTGACTTTAGAAAAAGTCCAGCAAGTTTTTGACAGTACGGGTTTAGGTTTTGTTTACCTTCCCAAGCATTTTCCTCAAGCAGCAGCTTTAGTACCCTACCGCCGCGAAATTGGCAAACGACCACCTTTTTCCACAATGGAGTTGATGTGGTGTCCCTGTGCCGGCGACGTTAATGTCATATCCGGCTACGTCCACCCGCCCACAGAAGGTATGTTTCAAAAAGCCTTTGAGTTGCGGGGAATCAAAAATTATACCACTGTCAAGGGATTGGAGGGAAGCTGCGATTTGCCGCGCGATCGTACTGCGATTATCGGCATTGCTAAGCCGGACGCTGACTTCGAGCGAGTGCTTTTGGCCCACGGAGATTACGGTTTTAGCAGCACAAATCCTGCCTTTGAATCAGCCTCTGAGTTATTCAAACAAATGCAGGAAGTGTTGCTGGGAAAACCCTCGGAATTGATGCAGTCCGCTATCTGGAACGGCGGATTTTATCTGTGGCTCAGCGGAATTTGTTTGGATATGAACTCGGGTTTGATTGAGGCAGAAACTTTATTGAGTAGTGGTCAAGTCGTGCAAAAACTTGAGGAAGTTAGCCAAGCCGTTAGCGTTTTGAGTTGAGAATGACAGTTGAAAGTTGACAGTTAACCGTTAACTACTGACTGCTGACTACTAGACATCTCCAATAATTATTGTTGAACAGGCATCTTGCCTGTTCAAAACAGGCAATTCTTACGATGACTACTGACTAATGACTAACCATCAAATTGCTGTAATTGTGCTTGCCGGCGGCCAAAGTTCGCGGATGGGTAGGGATAAAGCTCTGCTGGAAATTCAGGGCAAATCCCTATTGCAGCGGGCGTTGGAAGTGGCGGCAGTTGTAACGCCAGCAGTTTATGTTCTGACTGCTTGGCCCGATCGCTATCGATCGACCTTAACCGAAACATCACAATTTCTTGTAGAGTACAATCCAGGCTCCGGGCCATTGGTTGCATTGACTCAGGGATTGACAGAAATTGCCGCCGAGTGGATTTTACTGTTAGCTTGTGATTTGCCTTTGTTGGATACCCAGATTATTCAGAAGTGGGCAAGTCAGTTAACAGAATTTCCCCCATCAACTTTAGCAGTTGTGCCTTATCACAATTCGCGCTGGGAGCCTTTGTGTGGCTTCTACCGCCAACAATCTCTGCCCAGTTTGCAAAGTTTTATTGACAAAGGGGGACGTTCCTTTCAAGTGTGGTTAAATCAAACCTCCGCCATCCCTCTACCTGTAGGGGAACGAGAAGCAGTAATGTTATCCAATTGCAATACATTAGAAGAGTTTGAGCAATTAAAAGGTAAAATGGTTGACAGTTGACGGTTAACTGACTAATGACTAATGACTACTGACTAAGGATTAATTACTAATGATTAACGAATATTGGTTGCTCGATCGCAATATAACCTTCCTCAATCACGGCTCTTTTGGGGCTTGTCCGATTCCCGTACTCGAAGCGCAAACCATTTTTCGAGAACAACTGGAAAGAGAACCATTGCGCTTTTTACTGCGGGAATTTGAACCATTGTTGGATAATGCAAGAAATCAGTTAGCAGCATTTATTGGTGCGAGTGAGGATGACTTGGCGTTTGTCCCGAATGCGACGACGGGAGTCAATGCAGTTTTGCGATCGCTCTGTTTTTCTTCGGGCGACGAATTGCTAACTACAAATCAAGAATACAACGCTTGTCGCAACACACTTAATTTTGTAGCCGAGCGTACAGGCGCTAAAGTAATAGTAGCAGAAGTCCCCTTTCCAATTGAGTCACCCGACCAAATTATTGAAGCAATAATTAAGTGCGTTTCACCGAAAACAAAGTTAGCCTTATTAGACCACGTTGTCAGCCAAACAGGTTTAATATTTCCCATCAAACAATTAGTCGGCGAGTTAGCTAACCGTGGCGTCGATGTATTAGTAGACGGAGCTCACGCGCCGGGAATGGTAGCCTTGAATTTAGAGGAAATTGGCGCGGCTTACTATACCGGAAATTGCCACAAATGGCTGTGTACGCCGAAAGGTGCGGGCTTTTTATACGTGCGGCGCGACAAGCAAAATGCCATTCGGCCAACTACGATCAGTCACGGTGCTAATTCGCCCCGCGCTGATAAATCGCGCTTTCAATTAGAATTTGATTGGATGGGAACTGTCGATCCCAGTCCCTATTTGTGCGTGCCTGTAGCTATTGATTTTATGGGTTCTTTGTTGAGCGGCGGCTGGCCGGAATTGAGGGCAAAAAATCATGCTTTAGCCTTGGCGGGGAGAAAAATATTGGCAGACAAATTAGATTTGCCACTGCCTTGTCCTGATGAAATGGTGGGTTCTATGGCGGTTGTGCAACTGGTAGACTCTCAGTCTGATGTGGTTGCAAAGGGAGGAATCCCACCTTTGCAAGAGGCACTGTGGGAGATTTTCAAGATAGAAGTTCCGGTGATTCCTTGGCCGGATGCTAGCAAGCAGTTGGTGAGGATTTCGGCTCAGTTGTACAATACTTTGCCACAGTATCAATATTTAGCTAAGGCGCTGGTTGAGCTGACGAAAATTTGAGCTGAAGCTTCCCGAAAATAAACATAACACCCAGCTACGAACAGTTATAGGTTTCTAGTTAGGATGAAGTTTTCATAGTTTTAGTGAATACAGAGTATTCGTCCTTACTACCAACATAATAATTGTTATCAAACAAGGCACAATTAGAAGTATAAATTCGGCAAATAATAATCTTTAACACTTTTTTAATTTGTTACCATTTACCTCAGATAAAAAACTGCTCTTAATCCCGATAGCCATAGATTTCTCCAATCTGCCCAAGCCCAATAAAGTTTGTAAATAGCCCGCGAAATTTTTTAAGTTAAAACAGGGTTTTCAAATCGGATAGCGCCCAACTTCCGCGCAACACAATATAATGTATCAACATTTGCATTTTCGCAGACAAAACAAAGGAAAGGAAAAGAGGAAAATATCATGTCCAATGCCATGATGGTAATTTACCCCTACCGCGAACAGTACACCTGGGTTTTTGACGACGAGCGAGTCGGACTTGTGCGAGAACCATTTGTTCAGGGCGTCCCGGAAATGATTAACGCGCTCGTCGCAGACATTCCCAATGCCGCTCAAGGTTTCCGACTTTTATTTTCAGCCAATCCATTTCCCGGATATCAAGCAGAAATGCTGTGGTTGAAAGCAGAATACGGCGGTAACTGGTATCGGTGGGAATCCAAAAATCTCGAAGGCTGGCTGTGTCCGGCTATGTTCAAATACTTTCCAGAAGCACCGCCCAAGTTTTACTGCAAAGCTGAAAAACTGCAATAATTAACAGCAAGTCAATGAAAAACTTGTCAATTTTTAAAAGAGACTTTGTTACACCAGTCGATCAAACCTCTCGAAAAAAGCCTAAATTCTTCCTGTATATAGTGGGGCTATTTTTCCTAGTCTTCACCGCCGCCATCTCGGCCACAATGGGGGCAATTACTGCCCTGTTAGCTCCCGTGGAACCCCCAATTATCAATAGAGTATTAGAGGCGACTGGCTTTGACTATCTATCCTCCAACCGCTCTGGATACCGCCTGTCGCGGTCAGTTAATATCTTGATATTGGGAATTGACGGCGTGCCTGAAGCTGCAGCCAATGGCCCTAAGATTTTTGAGGGCCGCAGCGATACAATACTCTTATTTCACCTCGATCCTAGAGATAAATCTATTAGTTTGCTTTCTGTTCCGCGAGATACTAAAGTCGAAGTTCCCGGAATTCGCTTTAGCAAAATTAGCGAAGCCAATGCTAGAGGAGGAGCAGCTTTGGCGACGCGATTGGTTAGCAGTATGCTGAACAATACGAAAATAGAACGATACGTGCGAGTCAGCAGCAATGCGTTTCGGGAATTAGTCGATTTAGTGGGCGGAATTGAGGTATTTGTACCTCGCGCCATGTCGTATACAGATAGCGCCCAAAAGTTAAAAATAAACTTAGCCAAGGGATGGCAAACTCTCAACGGAGAACAAGCAGAACAATTTGCTCGATTTCGCAACGATGGTTTAGGAGATATCGGCCGTATTCAGCGACAGCAATCTTTAATTCAAGCTATTCGGAACCGCCTCACAAGTCCATCAGTATTGGTGCGCTTGCCACAAATTGTGCGATTGATGCAAAAATATGTGGATACAAACCTAAATTATGAGGAAATATTGACCCTGGCAAATTTTGGTTTGCAATTGGATCGAGAGAATTTTAAAATGGTAATGTTGCCTGGAAGTTCTAGTTCAGAACAAGCCGATTTGAGGAGTTATTGGATTGTAGATGCGATCGGGCTGGAGCGCATTATGACACAATATTTCAATCAGAGCGTGCCGGATTTTGCACAAGGACGAGTTCGCAATCCAACTGAGTCCGTTTTGCCCAAAAACCTCAAAATAGCTGTCCAAAACGCTTCTAGCAAACCGACAACGGCAAAAAACGTTGGTGAGCTTCTCACAAAAAAGGGCTTTTTTAATGTATCTGTAGTGCAGGATTCACCCCAGAAGGAGCGTCAAAGTCTAATTATTGTTCAGCAAGGCGATTTAGAGGCAGCGAATCTACTGCAAAAAGAATTAGGAGGCGGTAAAATTGAAGCATCTTCTACCGGTGAAATCAATTCTGACTTGACGCTTCGCGTTGGCGAAGATTGGGTAAAGCGATTTTGATGAGTCATGAGCCAATTACCATGAGCGCAATATCTGTGAAAAGTGTTTTCAGAATTTTCCTGAGCCTGTTTGTAAGTTTAGTGTTGGCTTTGGGGTGGGTGCTGCTGAGTGCTACTCCGGCATTGGCCCTGCCGAAAACAAATATTAATTACACAAATATTAATTTGTCCGATCGCGATTTTTCCAACTCGAATTTAGCGGGGGGAACATTTGTCGCTGCTGAAATGCGGGGAACAAATTTTCAAGGTGCTGATTTAACTAATGCGATTTTGACTAAGGGAGTTTTACTAAATGCCAACTTATCAGGTGCGAACCTCTCCGGTGCTTTGGCAGATAGAGTTACATTCGACGGCGCTAATTTGACGAATGCTAATTTTTCCGAGGCAATTATGACTCGAACTCGGTTTTTTGATGCTGCAATTTCTGGCGCAGATTTTACTGACGCGATTATCGACGCTTATCAAGTAACTATCCTGTGCGAAAAAGCAGATGGTGTCAATCCCGTGACGGGAGTTCCTACCCGCGAAAGTTTGGGATGTCCCTAAATATTTACACTTACAGGAATTACGCCAAAATGGGTTTTACGGGCTACTTATAGCGGTTACATTTATCGCGGTAAAGTGCGCAGTGGACACCCTACATAGGGCTTGCTGAATAAAGAGAAAAAAGAGATGTTTTATGGATTTGTCAGCGCGGCTGGGGTGGTCAAATGCAATAATTGCTGCTAAGATGTCTCAAAACCAGTGCATCATTACCTGCGATCGTGTACCGAAAAGTCTCGCGGTGCCCCAAGCCCAGCAGCAGAGTTTGAACTCCCCAACGGGTGCGCGTTAGCAGCAGATAATCGTTGGGGGAGCATCTCATATTTGTAAAAACACTTGTTCTGACTCCTTCTTTCTGAGCCTTTCCTACTGGATCCTGTCTCCTGCCTTCAATTCCTACCTTGGGTGCTTTCATTGAGATGCTCCCTCAGCTTTGTGGGGTATCACTCTTTTTTATGAGCTAGTTTGCGGATACGAGACGATGCTGGTGGCAAATTCAAATATTCATTTTTATCTTCAACAACTGAGGCTCTAGATGCTGGATACTTCTTGCGTTTAGGGGCATGATTCGCAACTGTACCCAAGCATGGTATGCCAAAATTTTCTAATTGAGTGAAAACCTTTTGAACTACGGAAAAGGGAACCTGCTGAATTGCTACAACCATCAATATGCCATCTGTGCGCGCAGCTAAAAAATTCGTATCTTTACTGTCAACGAGCGACGGCGTATCGTAGATAACTAAGTCAAATTTTGCCTGAAGTTCTTCCATTAAATACTGCATCCCAGATGAGGCCAGCCGTCGGGCAGTACCAGGACCAGGGACACCGGCAGTTAATACAAAAAGATTATCTGTTAGATGCGATCGTTGGATAATTTCATTGGGTTCGTTTTTATGGTCGAGCAAGTTGCTCAATCCCTTGACATTAGGCAGTTCCAGCAGCAAGTGCACGCTGGGCGAATGCAAATTCGCGTCTACTAACAGCACTCGCTGACCCGCCAGCGCTGCCACGTGAGCTAAGTTTAAAGCAACGGTAGATTTTCCTTCGCCAACTGTAGCCGAACCAACTGCCAAAGAGCTAATCGTTCGATTGGAAGAAAGAAAGCGGATATTAGTATAAAGAGAGTCAAAAGCTTCTATAAATTCCGCAGCATTTTTCTTATTACCCTCTTTTCTTTCCAGATAAGCATAGGCATTAGCAATAGAAGGGGGCAATTTTCTAGCATTTTTGTCCAGAGGAATTGCTCCTAATAAAGGTGCTTCAACCGCATCTTTAACATCATCAGCACAGTAGAAAATATTGCGGAACTTTTCAATAAGGATAGCAGCTCCCAGACCCAAAACTAGCGCTCCAACAATTGCCATCATTAATTTGTTTTTAGCTTTCGAGGCAACTGGAATCAGGTTGCCCTTCTCATCTCGCGGTATGCCTGGTTCAGAAATTATTTCCCAAGGTACTTGGCTTTGAGCTGCTTGGACGCGCAGAGTTTCCCGCTGACTTAAAAGTTGATCGCGGGTGCGGGCAGCTACTTCTAATTGCTGTTGCAGTTCGTTGTAGCGGCGGGCTATAGTGGGGAATTCTGTTGCTTGTCGGTTTAAATTATTTTTAGTTTGGGTGATTGCTTGAAGGCGAGCTTCTAAGACTTCAACTTGGTTAGCAGTATCCACCAATTGTTTAATCAAGCCTATGCGAATAGAATTTTGAAAATTTTGAACTTTAGAATTAGCTTGAGTGCCGACTAAATTTTGCCCCAAAATTCTATCAGTTTGCTGGTTGAGCAAAGCTACTAAATTTGCCCGCTTGCGCTCTAAAGCTTCCACTATAGGGTTAGCAGATTTAAAACGAGCTGTTTCTACAGCAATCTGACCTTCTACTTCCTTAACCTTGGTCAGCAACTCTTTATATTGAGGCTCTTCGCTTAAAGCTGAAGCGGCAATAGCTTCATTTGGTGTAAAATCTAATTGTTTTTGCAAGTTAGCGTACAGCGTTTTCTGTTCTTGCAGTAGCCTTTGAGTTTCTAACTCTAAAGTTTCTACGGCACGAACTTGCTGGATTAATTGCGCGCCTTGTTCTTGAGGATTGGTAATCTTTTGCTTCTCCTGTATCACCTGTAACTCCGATTTCAGGCTGTTTACGCGCTTATTGAGTCCCGGAAGCTGGTCTTCAATAAATTTAACACCTTCACCAATCCGAGTCTTGCGTTCATCAAGACTGTACTTTAAATATTTCTTTTTAGTTTCTTGTAAAACGAACTCAATTAATTTAGGGTCATCCCCCATGAAGCGAACTTGCAAAATTTTAGTGAGCGTCATCTGATCTTCTCCCATCCGCAAAACAATTAATTCTTTTTCAAGAATTTTTTCTGTAACTTTTGGATATCGTTTTTGGACTTGTTTTGCAATAGCAGAAAGCATCTGAGGACTCTTGAGAATTTCAAGTTGAGTTGCGTAGTCCAAACTAAAAAAATCTCGATTAGGTACTCCTCCCCCCTCGCTGCGATTGGCTAGGGCAGCGGGGTCAGCAATTCTTGCCTCCGTTGTCACGGGTTCCACTAGCATCCGAAAATCGCCTTGATATGTTTTCTTGCCTCCCTGGATCTGATAAACAGCTCCAGCGCCCACTAGACCTATAATCCCAATAATGATGAGGGCTTGTCGCTGAAAAGTCCTCAACAACGGTTTAACATTCAATCCTTTCTGAGGCTGCGCGCTTAACTCTTCTCCCTCGTCAACGGAAAATTGCTGCACCTGTCGGCTCTGGTTGCTAATGGGTACGATATGAGCGTCCTGTTCTCTTTCCATGTTGACCTCTTGGATATTGTGTGGGTAAAATCAGCTTTCTTCTGCGAGCCTTCGGGTTGATACTTTGAGCATTGGCTTAAGGATATCACACGAAATTATTGGTTGGTCGAGCCCACTTCCTTCTAATAGTTCTCACTCTTTTCACATAGTATACAAAAATAACTAAATCCCTATGCTATGCCCGCGGCAAAAGTTCTTTTACAACTGCTGGATAGTTATATCAGACTGCATTTGAGTCTGCTGCGTTGTGCTTGTATTTAAGGTTTCCGGGCGAGGAAGCCAACTTTTTCAGGTGTCGCTCAGCTTCGCGACAGGGAACTCAATAACTTTACTAAACTTTTACAATTGACTGTAACACCTGAGCCACCACTTGCGCTGGTATTGGTTTTTCTTCTATGCCATTTTTCGGTTCGCAGTCAACTGCAGAAGCATATGTTAACTTACTACTTAACTGACAGGCTAAAACGTTTGGCATTTTCTATGTAGATATAATTAGTAACATTCAGCAAATTTTTGGAACGGCAACTAATCGAATCAATTTCCGAGAAAAATCTGTCTCTTCTCTTAATTATAAACTTTTTGAGTAGCTGGGTGACTGTTGAAGTTGATCGGCTTACTCATCGTCCTCCTTATATCACACACTACTCTCAATAGTGTGCAACCGACATAAAATTTAATAATTTGTTTTTTCAGGATTGATCGACATCTCGAACAACTCAAGCCTTGTCGGTTTTTCTACCGGGGCGGATGGTGCTGCGCTATTTATGCTTTTTAGTATAAAAACTAGGTTTTGGGTTCGGGGGCTATTACTAAAACAATCGCTTTTATTAGCCCTCCGAGCGAAAGCAATAGCAATCCTTTCGGTAAACGCGCAACAGTTTTTTTATTAACCGATGCAATAAGAAGATGACACATTGTTAAATAAAAAAAGAGTTCGCACCGCATAGGAGGATTGCTATTGCTTTCGCTCGGATTAGCTATTGGTAGTTATTGTTTTTTGATTTTACTAATTACCAACTACTTTTTATTAGCGCTTACTGCTTTTGTGCTTTTCTTTCTCGAAGTTTCAACAAAATTTCTGCATGAACTTCGCGGGTTATGGGATAAAAATATGTGAGAATCATGCCAGCTATTAAAGCAATTGTGGGCAGCGGTCCGATCGCAACTCGAATGGCAAAGAGTGCAGAATCTGGTTGTACGGGTGTTGGCTGTCCCGGAACTGTAGATAGAAATCCAGCTCCTTCTAATGCTTGGCCTACCAACCACAAACCCACTGCCAATCCGATTTTTTGCAGCAATACCATAAACGAATAGAAAACGCCTTCGCGTCTTTCTCCTGTTTGCAGTTCGTCGAGTTCGATCACATCCGGTATCATCGACCAAGGTATTAGATAAGCCGTGGAAACTCCGACACCTGCCATGACTGCTAATAGGTACATCTGCAATACTTGTCCTGGTTGGAGGAAAAACAGTCCAGCTTGGGCAATAATCCACAAACTCATGCCCATAAAATATACGGCTTTTTTGCCGTATCTCTCGCTGACTTTACTCCAAACAAATAGCATGATTAATGCAGTGCCTTGAACTGCGATCGCAACTAAGCTAAAAACGTACTGTGGCTGTTGCATCCAGTTAACAACAAAGTAGGGAATAATAGTAGCAGTCAACTGCACTCCCAGCCAAGAAAAAAGATAAATTCCAATTACGTACAAAAAAGGGCGATTGCTAAATGCAATCTGCAACTGTTCTTTCAGTGGCAAGGATGTAGAATTATCGAGTTCTGCGTTTTCTAGTAGTTGAGCTGCGACGTGCTTGCGAGTTCCCAAAACGCACCAGTACAAAGGTAAGACAGAGATAACAGCAGAGATTGCACCTAAGACTAAATATTGTTGATTCGGGTTCTTGTCAAATACAGCAAAGATAATTAGAGCTAAGATTAATGAAAAGATGCTGCCGCCAATGGAGAAAGCAAATCGAAAACTATTAAGGCTAGTGCGTTCGTTGTAGTCTTGAGTAAGTTCTGGAGTCAGGGCAGTGTAGGGAAGATTGACAGCCGTGTAGGCGGTGTTGAACAAAATGCTGATCGCAACATAGTACCAAAATAACACTGTGTGATCCGTGCTAGGTACAATCCACTGCAATAAGAAGAATATGCCGAAGGGAATGCCACCATATACTATCCAAGGATATCGGCGGCCCCAAGGATGAGAAGTGCGATCGCTCAAAACCCCCACAATCGGGTCGTTTATGGCATCCCAAACCTTGCCTATCACCAAAATATTGCTAGCTAAGCCAGCAGGTAAACCAGCGACATTGGTAAAGAAAACTAGCAGGTAAAATGCCAAAACATTAGCGGTAATTGCCGGGCCGAGATCGCCTGCACCGTAAGCTAATTTTGTCGAGAGGCTGAGTTTTGGTGTTCTGGGGTTGTCGGCGGCTGGTTGAGGCGGGGAAATGTTGCTCATAAACTTTGATTTCGGGATTTTTTGGCAGTCACAGTCTTTCCAGTAGGAGTATAACTCGCGCTACGCCCTAATACTAAGTTTTTTGTAGCGATCGGGACAAGCTTGAAGATTTGGTAATTGATAATTGGTAATTGGTAATTGATAGGTTGGTGGGGGCAGGTTTACGAGATTATTGGTCTTAGGCAATTATTCTTGGTAAAACCTGCCCCTACTTAAGGAAACAGTTGCGAAATCTGAACTTCTATTTCTGGAAATGCCAGCATTGACAAAACATCATCTTCATTAAATACTGTTTCTTGTCGGTAGTCTGCCTCGCCCGGTTCGCGAAAAACATAAACTTGTCGCGTATTAATATCAAGTATCCAATAATCAGTAATTCCCGCCTTAGCATAAGCCGGTGCTTTTCGCTTGCGGTCTGTTTCTAAGGTGGTATCAGCTATTTCTACTAATAAAAAAATGTTGGCGGGTGCGGGATGAAAATCTTGGTACAGCCGAGGGTCGATTTGCACTACAGCAATATCCGGTTCTGGTTCTGAATTATAGCTTAGAGCGATCGGGTCTTGGATGCGAATTAAAGCAAGTCCTGCCAGCAGATTTCTAAGATAGTCGGCTGCACAGAGATTAGTTGCTGCGTGGGGAGGATTTTTTGCACTCATTGAAATAATTTGCCCGTCAATTAATTCGACTCGTTCATCGGGATTGAGAATGCCTGTTTCGGTCATGCGGCGATATTCCTCTACAGTCCACAAGCGTAAATCTGTTACAGTCATGGCACAATTTCCTTGGGCGATATTATCTATTATCGATTCACATTCTAGTTTTTCTTAAATTACTCGGTCAACAATCTAGATTTTGTTGTAATTGCTCCCACACACCACAAAATGGCATTGACAATCTCCGATCGCTGAATATCTTCGGCGTCTAAAAAACTTGCAAACTCTTCCTCAATATTCAAATGGTCTGCAAAATCATAAAGTATGCGCTTGTATTCAGTTGGCATCGGTATTAAAGTAGCTTTCACTAAATCGAAAAGCGTGTTCAAACAGTTGAGGATAGTAGCTGACTCGTCAAAATCTTCGGCATCGAGCAAGTACAGCGTTTCCGCAATGTCGCAAATAGCGTCTATTTGTGTGGGTGGCTTTCCCAGTTTGCTGACATCGATATGGCACAATTTGAGAGCGTTAATCGCTAGTTCGGGACGCGTAAAAAATACAAGTTGACCGCCGGCTACTAAGGGCGGCTCTTGTTCTCCATAGACAATTAGAGTATATAGATTTGGTATTTCGGTGCCGGGGTCGATCCGAAAACCAAACAGCCACAACAATTTTTCTGTATTTGGGTTTGCTGTTTGCAGTGTTGTTGGAAAATTGTTTGGTTCTGACATTAATTTTTAATCCTTAAAATACGCTCTTAAACTCGGTTTCTACGCAAATTTTTTGTTTTTGTGATAAATCTAGAGATAAACCGGGTTAATAAGGCAAGAGTGCGTAATCTTTTTCCTATAAATTTTGCTGGATTATGTCGCAGCATTCGGCAACAGTTGCTCTTTTTTCCATTGCTGATACTAGGGCTTCGTAAGCTGATTTGTGGCTTTCAATCAGGTTTTTTGCTCGCAGCAAACCCCAGTTTTGTTTGAGTTGAATCTCGGAACTGGGACGGCGCAGCTGTGTTAAAATTGCACTAATTTTTGTGCGGTCTTCTGCTCCTCCTTGTGCGCTGCCGTAAACAAATTTTTCGGCGACTATTCCGGCCATCCACACGGTGCAGTATTGGTCTAAAAGTTGGGCGGAAAGAGTGCCGCTTTGGAGTTGAGATGCTAATTGTTCGTCTTCAAATCGGACGCCGCCTTGGGCTGTTTGACCTTGTTTAAATGCTTCCCAAGCGTTGAGGGCGTAGCTGGTTACGGGAATTCCCAAGAGGTGGGCGACTAGGAAGTGTCCGGCTTCGTGGTGAAGGATACGATCGCGCTTTTGTTTGGAAGTTCCCCCCAGCCAATCTAATAAAATAGTACCGCCTTGACCTTGCCACTGGAAACTGTCAAGGGTGGCTAGCCCCAACAGGCAAAAAGTGGCGATCGCAGGTACGGCTTCTGGCAAGTTGAATAGGGGCCCCAACAATATTGAAACGGTGATGGCAAAGATAGAAATAGCGATAATATTCAAAGAAGTGTCTTTCATAATGGCGAAGGGCTAACTGGGAATTGGTAATGGGTAATTTGTAATAGGGAATTGGTAATGGGAATGGGTTTTAGAGGTAAACTCAGGTACGATCGCGCGATCGGTTTGGCAGCGTCGGGTCGATCGCAGCAGCCGGGACTTCCGACAAAAACACCACCTTCCAGTTTGACTGAAAATTGCCCCTCCGAAGCCACCGATATTAAAAAGATATTAAAATAAATCAAAGTCCAGTAAAAGTGTTAGTGGAATCCTTCATGTCAGTTTTGGCAGCGATCGCAGTTTTAGGTATCTTGATTGTCGTTCACGAACTCGGCCACTTCTTGGCGGCGAGACTTCAACACATCCACGTCAACCGCTTCTCCATCGGTTTCGGACCCATCCTGTGGAAGTACCAAGGCCCGGAAACTGAATACGCCCTCCGCGCCTTTCCCCTGGGAGGTTTCGTGGGTTTCCCGGACGACGATCCCGACAGTACAATTCCCCCAAATGACCCGAATTTGCTCAAAAATCGCCCCGTGATCGATCGGGCGATCGTCATTAGTGCAGGGGTAATTGCCAACTTAATTTTTGCTTATTTCCTGCTGGTGGTGCAATTGACCACTGTCGGCGCGGCAGAAATGAACTACCTACCGGGAGTTAAAGTCCCGGAAGTCGCTGCGGAAGTCAGTTCGGCCGCCAAACAAGCGGGAATTCGATCGGGCGACGTTGTTCTGTCTGTTGACGGCAAGGAATTGGGCGCTTCCCGCGAAGCAGTCAAATTATTGGTCACAGCAATCCAAGATCATCCCAACCAACCCCTAGCGTTGGAAATTCAGCGCCAAGAACAAAAATTTGTGGTGACAGTAACTCCTGAAGAGTCGCCCGACGGCAAAGGTCGCATTGGTGTGCAGCTAACTTCTAACGGCACTGTGGTGCGGCAGAGGGCCGGAATTGTAGAGGCGTTTAGCAAGGCCGCCAAAGAATTTGAGCGGATTGTGGTGCTGACGGTTCAAGGTTTCGGGCAGTTACTTAGCAATTTCAGCCAGACTGCCGACAAGTTGTCCGGGCCTGTGGCGATTGTGGCGATTGGTGCAGGGATTGCCAAATCGGATGCTGCGAGTTTGTTTCAATATGCGGTGTTAATTAGCGTCAATTTGGCTGTGATTAATATCTTGCCTTTACCTGCTTTGGACGGCGGTCAGCTAGCTTTTCTGTTAATAGAAGGACTGCGGGGCAAGCCTCTGCCGAACCGCATTCAGGAAAATGTCATGCAGACTGGTTTGGTGTTGTTGCTGGGTTTGGGAGTTTTCTTGATTATTCGCGATACTGCTAATTTGGCTGGATTTGATTTGCGAAATTTCATGCAATAGTAAATGAAGGCAGAGGGAAGAAGGCAGAAGGCAGAAGGAAGAATTATGTCTAGTTTTTCTTTTTCCTATTTTCCTATTTTTCCTTCTTCTTTTTTTCCTACTCAAGCGAGGCATATCCTCTGGTTATGGGTTCCCCGGTCGTGCCTGGTGGGAACCAGTTAAAAACAAATAACAAATGAGTAATGACTACTGATGACTAATGACTACTGACTAATGACTAAAAAGTTAAGTTTAAAACAACGATCGCTCGAAATTCTGATTCGCCTCAAACGCCTCTATCCAGAAGCTCCTTGCACTCTCAACTACGAAACTCCCGTGCAGTTGCTGGTGGCGACGATTCTCTCGGCTCAGTGTACGGACGATCGAGTAAATTTGGTAACGCCGGCTTTGTTTAAGCGTTTCCCCGATGCGGTGGCTTTGGCAAATGCTGATATAGAAGAACTAGAAAGTCTGGTGCGATCGACTGGTTTCTACCGCAATAAGTCTAAAAATATTAAAGGTGCTTGTCAGGCGATCGTCAATAAATTTAACAATCAAGTACCGCAGCGGATGGAACTGCTGCTAGAATTGCCCGGAGTTGCCCGCAAAACGGCTAATGTCGTTCTCGCTCACGCTTTTGGTATTAATATGGGCGTGACCGTAGACACTCACGTCAAACGTTTGACTCAGCGGTTGGGATTGACCGAACATACCGATCCTATAAGGATAGAGCGGGATTTGATGATATTGTTGCCGCAGCCGGATTGGGAAAATTGGTCGATTCGGTTAGTTTATCACGGCAGGGCAGTTTGTAATGCGAGAAATCCGGCTTGCAATATTTGTGAACTTGCAGATTTGTGTCCTTCTGCTAATATTACGCACGGGTGCGTCAGTGCCGAGGCTAGCAACTAGCATTAAAATATAGAATCTGAGGCACATTACAATTGCTGAAATGAAGAGTTTATAAATGAACTCGCTCGGTCGCTCGTTTTTTGAGTTTGCTATAATTATTGTCAACAGCTTAATGCTAAGGAAGTAAATATATGAGTATTGCGATTTCCCTCAGTCCAGAAATAGAGGCACTACTTCGTGAAAAAGCGAATCGGGAAGGACAAGATATTAGCCTTGTTGCGGCCCAATTGCTAACTCGGATATTAGAATGGGAAGCCCGAGACTCTGAAGAAGCTATTGAGGGTATTCAGGAGGGGTTAAATGATTTTGAGTTAGGACGGTTTCGTTCTTTTGATGAATTTGCTAAATCACAGCGCACCAAGTACAGTTTTCCAACAAACTGATGAGATATCTCATTGAAATTTCTAGCGTTGCAGAAGCACAAGCGGATAGTGCATTCCTGCTATTATCTCAGATGACATCACCAGAGAAAGCAAGGGAGTGGTATGAGGGATTGCTGAAGGCGATCGAGTCTTTATCAGCGATGCCCAAACGTTGTCCTATCGCCAGGGAAAATCAATACTTCAGTAAAGAAATTAGGCAGTTACTTTATGGTAAAGGGCGCAACTCATACCGCATTCTTTTCACTATTGCCGAAAGTGAAGATGTGTCCGCAGTTCGCATCCTCCACATTAGACACGCTGCACAACAAACTCTTGGCGAGAACCAGGAGTAGTTCCTAGGGTGCGTCAGCTCGAATTCGAGCAACTGTCGATCGCACAATATTAGCTGAGGCACCCTGCAAATGAGATAAGTTGTTATGTGTAAATAAAAATATTTAAAATTAAAGTTATCCAAAAAGACAAAAATATAGTAAAATAGTAGATTGTGATTAATCTAAGGATATCAACAGATTATGGCTAAGAAGAGCATGGTCGAGCGCGAGAAAAAGCGCCAGCGACTCGTAGACAAGTACGCCGACAAGCGGGAAGACCTCAAAGACCAGTTTGACCAAGCTACCAATCAGATGGACAAAATGGCGATTCACCGCCAACTGCAACAGCTACCTCGCAGCAGTTCGCGGACTCGCTTGCGGAACCGCTGCTGGGCAACTGGACGGCCCAGAGGTTACTATCGTGACTTCGGACTGTCTCGCAACATGATGCGAGAAATGGCTCACGAAGGTCTTTTGCCCGGTGTTGTGAAGTCTAGCTGGTAGCACGAGAAAGAAGGAAGAAGGAAGAAGGAAGAAGAAAGAAAAAAACTCACAATTAATCGGCAGGATTAGGTTTGGGGTTGATTTTTGTTTCAGACTTATGAGTTAAATTTTCCTCCTTCTTGCTTCACTGACCACAGCATTTATCGATGCCGAGACTTTCGAGTAACAAGTCGCTGACGGCATTGGCGATCGCAAATTCGCCGTAGAAGCTTTTAGAAAAATCATAGGCCTGCATTTCGGTGACGATCGCAATTACGAGGCTGCCCAAGTCGTTTTCCCCTTCCATGCGCTGGCGGACATAGATTTGGGCAGCCCTTTTAGCTATTTGCTGGTTGGCTGCTTCTGGGATAAACTCGGAGTCTAGCCATGCCAGCAGCGTTTGTTGGAGCCATTGGCCTTCTTGTTCGGGGTTTTGGGCGGGCGGTAAGGTAATAGGTTCAATGATTTCAGACATGATTATTCCTAATTGCTAATGTTGACTTTGAAAAGTTAACTGAGAAATGACAACTGATAAATATATGCAATATGATATACCGACAATTATACAAGGATATGCCCAAGGCTATTTCTTGATGGCAAATGACGGCGAGGAAAGTTTGGGGTGGTATTCGAGCCGTCAGCGGGCGCTGATTCCCCTGGATGAAAGATTTACCTATCCGAAATCCCTGCGTCGCCAAATCAATCAAAATCGATTTTCGGTGGCTGTGAACCGCGATTTTGGGGCGGTGGTTGAGGGTTGTGCCGATCGCGAAACGACTTGGATTTCTAAGGAGCTCAAGAAGATTTACTGGGGTTTGTATGAGGCCGGTTGGGCTTACAGCTTCGAGACTTGGTGCGGCGACGAATTGGCGGGCGGTATTCTCGGATTGTCGATCGGCGGTGCGTTTATTGGGGAGTCGATGTTTTACCGAATTCCCGAGGGTTCTAAGGTGGCGATGGTGAAGTTGGTGGAGAGATTGCGCAATCGATCTTATCTAATTTTCGACGCTCAAATGAACAATCCGCACTTAGAAAGATTCGGCGCTTATACTATTAAAGAAAAACTGTACAACACTCTTTTGCAAGCAGCTTTGAAGCGCCGCTGCTCGCTATTTTGAATATTTTTTCATTCGGGAAAAGGCAGTACCGTGTCCGACCCCAGTAGCGGCTTCAAACAATAGTATAATTAAGCTGAGATACTTCTCGGAGACAACCACAATGCAAGTCACAACAGAAGAAATTATTTATCCATGCAGCGACGGTCAACCGATGGCAGATAGCACAATTCAATACAAATTAATTGTCACCATCAAAGAAGGTTGCGAGTCGCTGTTGAAAGATGACCCAAACGTGTTTATAGCCGCCGATTTACTGTGGTATCCGGTTGAGGGTAGAACAGATATTTCTCAAGCGCCCGATGTAATGGTGGTATTTGGGAGGCAAAAGGGCGATCGGCGTTCTTACCTACAATTTCGTGAAGATAATATTCCTCCCCAAGTCGTGTTTGAGATTCGCTCTTTCAGCGACAGCCAAATAAAAATGAACAAGAAATTTTCATTTTACAATCGCTACGGAGTTGAGGAGTATTACCTTTATGACCCAGCACAAAATGAGTTGACAGGTTGGCGAAGAATTGAAGGAATGTTAGAAGTAATTGAACCTATGGAGGGCTGGATAAGTCCAAGATTGGGAGTGCGGTTTGAGTTGGGTTCGGAAGGGTTAGAAATTTATCGACCTGATGGACAAAAGTTTCTTTCCTATTCCGAATTAGATGAACAGCGAGAATTAGAGCGACGGCGCGCAGAACAAGAATTTCAGCGTGCCGAAGAAGCTTCGCAGCGTGCCGAACAAGAAGCTCAAAAAGCGGAACGTTTAGCCGCCAAACTGCGGTAATTGAACATCGATCCTGATAGCATCTAAGCTCTAACTAGGAGAATAAACCCGGTTTGTCAAAGAAATCGGGTTTCTGGGGATTGCAGTTATTTACTTTTTTCAGGGCGAACCGGGATATTTGGTCGATCGCCCCCAGCTCAAATTACTTATACTACAATATATAATACAGATATTCGAGCCAAAATCCTTGGTACTCAGAAAAATCCTAATCGATACCCCTTGAATGTGCAAAAATATTCAAGCAAACATTAGTAAATTATAAAAGGAGAAATTGTTGTGGATTCAAGATATAACCCCCAATCCATAGAAGAAAAATGGCAGCAGACATGGGCTGAGCAAAACTTAGACCAGATGCCAGAAGATACCCAAAAGCCTAAATTTTATGCCTTATCCATGTTCCCCTACCCGTCGGGAAACCTGCACATGGGCCACGTCCGCAACTACACAATCATCGATGTAATTGCCAGACTCAAGCGAATGCAAGGTTATCGCGTATTGAATCCGATGGGATGGGACGCTTTTGGTTTGCCCGCAGAAAATGCAGCTATCGAGCGAGGAATTCCCCCTGCACAATGGACTTATCAAAACATTGCCCAAATGAAAGGCTTATTTCGCCGGCTGGGTATTTCTTTCGACTGGACAAAAGAAGTTACAACTTGTTCTCCCGATTATTATCGGTGGACTCAATGGATTTTCTTGCAATTTTTAGAAGCAGGATTAGCTTATCAAAAAGAAGCGGCAGTTAATTGGGACCCCATAGACCAAACAGTTTTAGCAAACGAACAAGTAGATAACGAAGGTCGTTCCTGGCGTTCCGGTGCTAAAGTCGAGCGCAAATTATTGCGGCAGTGGTTCCTCAAAATTACCGATTACGCCGAACAGTTATTAAACGACTTAGACAAATTGCCAGATTGGCCAGAAAGAGTCAAATTAATGCAAGCCAACTGGATCGGCAAATCAGTCGGCGCTTACTTAGAATTTCCGATTGTCGGAATGGATGAAAAAATCGCCGTTTTCACCACACGTCCCGATACAGTTTACGGTGTCAGTTACGTTGTTTTAGCACCGGAACATCCACTAACTCAGCGCGTAACAACCGAAGATAGAAAAGCGGCCGTAGAAACCTTCATCAAAGAAGTCGCCGCCCAAAGCGAGATCGATCGCACAGCCGAAGACAAACCAAAGCGCGGCATCCCCACAGGCGGCAAAGCAATCAATCCTTTCAACGGCGAAGAAATCCCCATTTGGATTGCCGATTATGTGCTGTACGAATACGGCACCGGCGCAGTCATGGGAGTACCCGCCCACGACACGCGAGATTTCAAATTTGCCAATCAATATCAACTGCCAATTAAAGTAGTAATTGTGGATGATGATGAAGTTCCGCTGACCGAAGCTTACACCGAACCTGGGATTATGATTAATTCCGAAAGCTTCAACGGCATGGATTCAATTAAAGGCAAAGCAGCGATTATTCACCATGCCGAAAATGCAGGTTATGGCAAAGCCAGAATCCAATACCGCTTGAGAGATTGGTTGATTTCTAGACAGCGTTATTGGGGCGCCCCGATTCCCGTAATTCACTGTCCCACCTGCGGCACAGTACCCGTCCCTCAATCAGATTTACCCGTGTTGTTGCCGGAAAATGTAGAATTTACTGGCAAAGGTTCGCCATTGGCAAAGATGGAAGAATGGGTAAACGTTCCTTGTCCGAGTTGCGGCACTCCGGCGAAGCGCGAAACAGATACGATGGATACTTTTATCGATTCTTCGTGGTATTTCTTGCGCTATCCCGATGCTCAAAATCAAGAGCAAGTCTTCGATACGGCAAAGACAAATGATTGGATGCCCGTAGACCAATATGTCGGCGGCATCGAACACGCCATCTTGCACTTACTGTATTCGCGGTTCTTTACCAAGGTTTTGCGCGATCGGGGTTTGATCGATTGTGACGAACCATTTAAACGCCTGTTAACTCAAGGCATGGTGCAAGCAATGGCATACAAAAACCCCGTTACTGGCAAATACGTTCCCCCAGCAGATATAGACCCCGCAAATCCAAAAGATCCTGAAACTGGTGAAGCTTTAGAAGTCTTCTACGAGAAGATGTCAAAATCAAAATATAACGGCGTTGACCCCTTGCAAGTTATGGGAAAATATGGTGTAGATACGGCGCGGATGTTTATTTTATTCAAAGCGCCGCCAGAGAAGGATTTGGAGTGGGACGACGCTGATGTGGAAGGGCAATTTCGCTTTTTAAATCGCGTTTGGCGCGTGGTTACAGAGTTTGCTGGACGAGTCCCTGCCACCCCCGATCAAGCAGGAGAGAATGCTGAATTAAGCAAAATTGAGAAGGATTTACGGCGGGCAATTCACACTGCAATTAAGGAAGTTAGCGAAGATTTAGAGGGCGACTATCAGTTCAATACTGCTGTTTCTGAAATGATGAAACTCAGCAATGCTTTGAATGATGCTAAGTGTAAAGATTCGCCAATTTATGCAGAAGGAATTAACACTTTGATTCGCTTGTTAGCGCCTTTTGCACCGCATATAGCTGATGAGTTGTGGCACAATACTGGTAACAGTGAATCTGTGCATACGCAAAGTTGGCCGGCTGTCGATCCATCTGCATTAGTTACCGATGAAATTACGCTGGTAATTCAAGTTATGGGCAAGACTCGCGGCATAATTCAAGTGCCTTCTGGTGCTGATAAAGCTGCTTTGGAAAAGTTTGCTCGCGAGTCGGAATTGGCCAAGCGTCACCTAGAAGGTAAGGAGATTAAAAAGGTAATTGTGGTGCCTGGAAAATTGGTTAATTTCGTGGTAGCTGGATAAAGATGAGAAACCCGGTTTCTTCAATAAACCGGGTTTTTAATACTTGAAGTTAAGAATTAGCCCTGCCAAAAATGAGCAAGCTAAACAAAACCAAAAAACGTTTTTTGAGAGGGCTATTGTGTTTAGGAAAACTTTGGGCGATCGCCTACATTGCTTCCTGTATACTCTTGTTTTTTCTGCAAACTCGTTTGATCTTTCAGCCAACACCTACAATCGCCAAAACACCAGATGCTTTTAACATCGCTTACCAAGAAGTTTGGTTGCCAGTTAAGGGTCGATCGCGCAAAATTGAAAAACTTCACGGTTGGTGGCTGCCCGCCGCAAACCGACAATCATTAGGAACTTTATTGTACCTGCACGGCAGGGGTTTGAACATCGGTGCGAATATCGCTCAATCTTACCGCTTTCGGCAATTGGGTTTTTCTGTATTGCTGATTGATTACCGGGGTTACGGCCGCAGTCAAGGCAGCTTTCCCAGCGAATATCGGCTATATGAAGATGCGGAAACCGCTTATAATTATTTAGTTAAGCAGCGGCAACTGTTGCCTAGCCAAATTTTATTTTATGGTCATTCAATGGGAGGTGCTGTTGCTATTAAGTTAGCAATAAGGCATCCAGAAGCTGCTTGTTTGATTGTCCACAATTCGTTTACTTCTATGGTGGATATGGTGGAAAATAATGCTTATATGCGATTTTTTCCGGTGCGGTTGTTGCTGACGCAAAGGTTTGATTCTATTGCTAAGGTTAAATCACTGCGAATGCCGATTTTGTTTGTTCACGGGATTGCCGATTCTTTTGTTCCTGCTACTATGAGCAAAAAGTTATATGCTAGTTCTCCTGAATATAAAAAAATTTTGCTAGTTCCTAATGCTAGGCACAATAATGGAGATGCTTTTTTTAATAATCCCGAATATCGCCAAACTATTGTGGATTTTGCCGAAAAAGTAATCGATCGAAAAAAACTATGACTTACGCACTCCGCCTTCATAACCGGGTTTTTCACCGCATCTGCTGGTGACAACAAAGTATTTTCGTAAAAAACCCGGTTTCCGATCGCCCATGCGTAAGTCCTATTTAATTGTTAGTTTCAAAAAGCAATTGCACGATCGCTCCGCATTCCAATTTTAAGACAGATTGAGCGCTGCCGCCATTAACGGCAATTTCTACCCAACCGTCAGAATCAGTTATGGCAATTAAATCGCCCGGTTCGCTGTCGCTGTAGGTTTTACCGCTGGGGATGCGAATTGCATCAAAACTATTGCTAATTGTCACTGACCAATTGTTACCTATAATGCAATTATTGGGGATATTAGTAATTAGATTGCCGAAGCGATCGACATATTGAACACAGCCATCTATACCTGTGGCTGTAACGGCACAATTTGGTATTTCTAACTGCACTAAACTTGCAGGGTCGATCGCATCTCCCAACTCTTCCAACGCCACCCCGTTCGCCAAGTGAGCGCCCGCTGCAGCGAAAATATCGCGACCGTGGAAAGTGCTGCTGGGTTGAGGTGTGCGCCAGTATTTGGGGTTGGTGAGTTCGACAGAGGATCTCGCACTTTCCCGACTCAACACCCCGCTAAACAACCCGTTATCCGGTCCGACAAGAAAGCAATTAGCACATTTAACCGCAACCCCGCGTCTCTTGCTTCCCACACCCGGATCGACGACAGCAATATGTACGGTTTCCGGCGGAAAATAAGCAAAAGCAGTCATCAAACAAAACCTCGCCGCCGCAATATTTTGAGATGGTATTTGGTGCGTAATGTCAATGACTTTTAACTGCGGGTTAATTTGGGCGATCGTACCTTTCATCACTCCCACATAAACATCGCTTAATCCAAAATCCGTCAGCAGAGTTATAATTCTATTTTTAGACATATATCCACAGGTAAGAATATGGTAGCGCAGTGGGAAAATTTTCTGCAAAACTTGGGAGAATGGCACGGTTCCTTCACTCAGCTATCAATGCGAGGAGAGGTACTTCAGGATACTCCTAGCATTATTTCTCTCGAAGGTTTCAATGACAACAAAACAGTGCGATTGAAACTCCGTCGCTTTTCCCCAAATCCTAGCGGTGTCGGCGAACCAGAAGTGAGCGAACTTGTTCGAGAATATCAGGGTTTGGGACGGGATATCTTGTTTTTTGAAAATGGAGCTTTTTCTCAGGGTACTATTCAACTAGCGCCTTATTCTGAGTGCGGTGCCGAGTTTGGTTTTATCTACAATTATCGCCGATTGCGCTTCGTTCAGCTATACAATACCGACGGCAATTTATCAAACCTTACCTTAATTCGGGAAAAACAGCCGGATAAAAATGTCCCCGAACGTCCGCCTTTAACTGTTGAGGCTTTGCTGGGAGAGTGGCAGGGTGAAGCCGTGACAATGTATCCAGATGGGCGTTCTCCTGACATTTATTCAACCAAAATGCAATTGCATTTAGAAAGTAGCGATCGCCTAGTGCAGAAAATTACTTTTGGCAGTAATGCTACTGTTATCACTTCTAGCGCCAGCATTGACGGTTCAGTTCTGCACTTTAACGAAGGTGCTTCCCCCGTGCAAGTTGTGCTCCTTCCTGACGGCGGTTCTTGCACTTTACCTGTTAAGATTGAATCCAGAAAACCTATATTTTTCGAGGCTGGTTGGTTGGTAGAACCTCACTTACGGTTTCGGATGATTCGCAGTTACAATGAGCGGGGTGAATGGGTAAGTTTGACTTTAGTTACTGAACGCAAAGTTAGTCATTAATTAGTATGAGCTGGTTCACAAACACTCTTTAATTTCCACCCATAATCTACATAAACCCGCCCCATTTAGGGCGGACAAAAGTTTATGTATCTGCGAGTTTTATTCGCCGGATTTTGTTTCCTGGGTTTGCGATTGAATCACCGCACTCCAGTCATCATTATTAACAGCCGCTTCCAAATCTTTAGCGCGCTTGCCGTCACTTTGGACAGCGGTTTCTAACTCTTTGGTAAGACTGGAATCTGCCATTGCTTTTCGCAATTTCAGCTTCTTTTCCTCATAAGCTTTTTGTTCCTCCGCAGACATTGCCGATCGCGCCGCTTGACCTACTGTACTCGCCCACATTTCGCTTTCAGCACCGTTTCCAGGCGGAATACTGCCAATTTCTGCTATCCAAGCATCCCGCAAACTTTCCATTTCTTCCCGCTTCGGGAATTTGAAAGTTTGCACGCGCAGGAAAGCACAATTTTCGGCGCCATTTTGGGCGATGTGACCGTTGATTGAAAGCAGGATATTTCGCGAATAACCGATAAACTTAGTGTTGCGGGAAGTGTCCATTACAGCGTAAACGCCGGCGACTTTCGCGTTAGTTGCCAAATCGCGCCATGTATCTATTGACATTACTTGCGTGCCGTCATTTTCTATTTCAGAAATAGCGGCTGCTGCGCTGTGTTCTGAGTCGGAACTGTATAAAAAGTTGTGCAGTCCTTCATGGGCAACAGGTACGTTTTGATGTTCAATTGCTACGTCTCGATCGGCATTCACTTGATTAGCTTCCATAAAACCCAATTCCTCAAAAAATGTCAACTTTACTCATTAAATTCGACTTTCAGGGGCGGGCTTTCCGACCCACCCCACAATAAAGTTCTGTTTGTGAAACAGGCAGAAAAGCCTGTTCTATTGTTTTTTTTGCCCTTATATACTTAACTTGCGGCAATTTGTTGCAATTCCTCGTCAGTCAATTTAACTTCGAGCGCCCGCACAGAGTCCTCAATACTCGATACTTTGGTCGCACCGGGAATCGGAACGATGCAGGGCGATTGAGCCATTAACCAAGCTAATACTATACAGTAAACTGAAACGTTTTTTTCTGCGGCTAATTTGGCGATCGCGGGTATATCTTGCAAGCTGGTGACGCGGCGGCTTCCTCCCAAAGGACTCCAGGGAAAAAATGTCAGTTTTTCGGTTTCGCAATATTCCAGAACGCCGTCTGATTCCGGCTGTCTGTGCCACGGATTGTACTGATTCTGCACAGAGACAATTTCTACTGTATCGCGGGCGCGTTTGATCTGCTCTACAGAAAAGTTGGACACTCCAATAAATCGAATCATTCCTGCTTCTACTGCTTCTTTTGCGGGTGCTAGGGCTGCTTCAATGGTATAAGCGGGATCGGGCGAGTGATATTGCCAAAGGTCGATCGGTTTCTGGCCGCCCAATGCTTCAAAACTTTCGCGAATTGTCTTGCGTAAATGGTGGGGGTTGCCATTGCGCGTCCACGCACCTTGAGGTCGCATTAAGCCGCCTTTAGTGGCGACGGTAACCGCCCTAACATCTCCGCTGTACTGTTGCAAAGCTTTGGCAATCAGTTGCTCGTTGTGGTGTTTGTCGGATTGATCTTGGCAGTAGGAATCTGCGGTGTCAATTAGGGTGACACCCAAATCGAGGGCGCGGTGAATTACCGAAATTGATTGCGATTCGGGCGGCCGGCCGCTTAAGGACATTGGCATACCTCCAAGACCGATCGCGCTGATAGTAAAATTACTCTTACCCAGTTTTTTTCTTTTCATTGGTTTGCCTTCGTTTGCGTGGTTTATTTCCAGTTTACCTTTCAAGGATAAGTTGAAGTCTTAAATCTATTTAACTATCTAAGTAAGTAGAAAAACAAATTTAGATACGCTGTTGGGCTTTTAAAATGTATATTTCAATTCCCTGTTCCCCGGTGTCAAATCCTCTCCCTCTCAAACATAATAGACAATCTAGATGTGCACCAGCTTACCTACCTACTTAACTAGCTGGAAGCGCTGGTGTAAAAGCGGAGTGCAAATTGCCAGAAGTAGCGGGAGAAAAATAACAGCCCGATCGCCAATATTCCCGCCCCTGCCATCCAAACGATTTCACCTCTCCCCAGCATGGCTTCTGCTGGCACAGTCGTCAAGAAGGCAACGGGAACTACGAAAGTGAAGAAAAATCGATAAGCTGCGGGATAAGCTGCCATTGGAAATCTACCCGCTTCTAACAATCCTTTGAGGACTTCGGTAACATTGTAAATTTTGACAAACCAAATGCTGGTTGCCCCTAACATAAACCATATACTGTAAAGAGTAATAGTTCCAAATAACAGCGGTATTGCTGTTAAAAAATAGTTGCCGATTTCTACTCCCAACTTGTTAGCAGCATACAGCAGCAATACGGTGCCGAAGATTAAATCTGGGATGCCCCAAGGCGAAACTGTGTTTGCAGATAGCCAGAATTGGGAACTGATGGGTTTCAGGAGTACAAAATCGAGAGTACCTTGCTGCACTCGATCGACAATACGGCTGAGATTAGGTGCTAGAAAGGTTGACGAAAACCCCTGCAAAATCGTGAAAATACCGAGTACAACTAAAGCCTCTTCCCATGAATAGCCGGCAAACGTGTAGTCGGTACGGTAAAACAAAAACAGCCCAAACAAGCTGCCCGCAAGATTTCCGAGGCTGCTGAGGGTCGCGAGGACAAAGTTGATTCGGTATTCTAGTTCCGCTGCGATCGCCGCACCCCAGAACAATTTCAGTACGTGCAAATATCGTCCCATGTTTGTCGTCATTTTTTGCCCTGTAAATACTTAAATTCCCATATTTTAAAGGTTGTGTGAAGTTAACTGCTGTATGGGCTGCTCATTTAACTATAATTTTAAATTATTGATACCGCTTACTTAAGGAGTTTTACTCACAAAAAATATTAAGTTATTTAACAATATTTAAACAAAAATTACAAATATTAATTTGAGGCAAGATTAAACCCATATATTTTGGCAATTATTAAGCATGATTCATGTTTTAACACAAAGAAACACTTGATTGATTGGAAATACTAATATGTTACAACTCTTAAAATTATAAATATTTCAAAAACATCTAGCCATACCCAAAGGGAACACTTAGGATGGGGCATACGTACTTAAAAGCAATACGTAATCAGCGATGCGTAATTATACGTACAAAAGAGGGTGCGAGAAATTGACTTAACTAACAACACGTAAGGAAAAAAAGACATGGATGCTTTAACATTATCGAGACTGGGCGTTAAGCACACCAAGAGTGCAGTAGCGGAATCGCTGCGGATCAATACAGGATACGACGTGACGAGCCCCGTAACTTTTTACGGAATCGTCAATGAGCATTGCAATGTTAAATGCCGCCAGTGCGAATATTGGCGGCTTAAAGAATATAAAGACGAAATGACGATTGAAGAATGGCAAAATGCCCTCTTGAGCGTCAAAGAATTTGTGGGCGAGTTTTCAATCAACTTTAGTGGCGGCGAACCTTATATTAAAAAAGGTTTTCTAGACTTGCTGGCCTTTGCGAATAAAAATGGCATTCACGCCGGCGTCACCACCAACGGCTATTGCATGACCCGGGAAAATGCAGCCAAAACTGTAGCTGCTCGTCCTTTTAATGTGAATATCTCCGTTGACGGGCCGAATGCAGAACTGCACGATTATTTGCGCGGTCAACCGGGATTGTTTGACAGACTTTCTAAAGGAATCGGTTATCTGCGCGAAGAACAAGAAAAACAGAACATCCTGTTTCCGATCAACATCAAACCGACAATGAACCGACTCAATTTCCGCCACCTCCCGGAAATAGTCACTTGGGCTCAGGGAATTGGGGCGACGACGGTGAACTTCCAACCAGTCAACCGCTGGACGCCAGAAACATACGAGGAATTGTGGATTGAAAAAGAAGACATTGAGGAATTTTCACAGGTGATCGAGCGCCTAATTCAAATGAAGCATAACGGTGCTCCGATTATGAACAGCGATGAAGTGTTGCGATTGATGATTCCTCACTTTGCGGAAGAAAAAGCTCCTGATTCAACTCGTCCTTGCCGCGTTGGACTGCGGAATTACTGGATTGATACCCGCGGCGATGTGAAATTGTGCGATGATTTTCCCGTAATTGGTAATGTGAAAAACGCCAGCGCCCGCGAGATTTGGTACGGCGAAAAAGCTCAGGCAGTTCGCCGCGATACTTTGAATTGCGGCAAGCTTTGTCTGATTACTTGTGTCTCGCAAAAAACGATTTTGGATAAGGTGAAAATGGGGATGAAATTATTGAAAAATTGAGGTTTGAGCAGTGTTAATATTGCTTGTCTTAATGGTGACCGGGTTTGAGCAGAAACCCGGTTTTTTGTTTGATGAACTGTATTGCCGTTCGGTTTTGCTGCGGGACAGGGCAATGCCGTTTCCTTACGAATACACTGTTTTGTAAGTCCTAGGGTAGGCGAAGGTGAAAAATGATTGCACGGCAGCCATTTACTATTGACAGTCACGCACCGCTTTACCTGGGCAATATTTTTCTTACCAGTGGCAGGATTCTGGGGGATATTTTTATCGCCAGTGGCAGGATACCCCGTATCAGCAGGCCGAATATTAAACCGCAAAGCAAATTCCATATAATCGTCGCCGTGAAGGGATGAAGGGGGAGGGAAAAATCGGGTTGCCATTTAAGGGGTGTATCTTTGATTAGGGGATAGCTGGTCTAAAAGATTTGTCCGCCTCCGATCGCAGTTCCGACAAAAAAAGATGATATTCTCAAGTTGGCTAGATCGCTTTTTCTCTTTGTTTTTGTTCTTCCTGCAGATTTCCATTTGTTCTTGAGCGCACTCTTCCTGCTCTTGTTCCTTTTGCTTGTATAATTCTATTTGTTCGCATCGCGCTGACGTTCCTTCTCTTCCTGTTCCCGTTTCAATTCCACCTATTCTATTTCACCCCTCCCACGAATTGTGGATATTGTCTGCTAGAACAAATCTTGATGGGCAAGCAGGTAGTTTAAGTATTTTTAACTTAGATTTGATATTTCCGCGATCGCAAACTCAGGAACTTCGGCAAAAACACAAGTTGCCGCCTTCAATGGAAAAACTTTGGATTTTAGGATAACTTTCGATATAATAATTTTCCGCATTAATATCAACAGTATTGCTGTATCCTCGCAACTACGGCAATTCTTTAGCACAATCAAATACTTGGCTTCGGATTTCAACTAACAATCGCTTTAACTTCGCGAGTTAAGTTTCTCGATTTGGTTCCGCTTATATTTGAGTGAATTATGGCAGCTTTCTTTCTAATTAGCTGGCTATTTGCTGGTCTCGGCGATCGACCTTTCCATACCAAAAAGGGGCTCGCCTGCGCGTTGAGAAAAAGACATAAAGTGCGATCGACCTTTCCCGACCAAAAATGCGATCGCACTCACACTCTCAACCAAATATCGCCCCTCTCATTCGACTCATGGCGATCGCCCCATCACCCATAATTTTAATTAACATCCTGTCCCTCCCTTAAGCAGGGCTGGGGGGGACAGGATTAAAGGGGAAACGAGACCTAAAGCGATCGATAAACGCGATAGTTAATTTCAGGGAAAATATTATCAATCTCCTCAACCTTCTCCAACCAACCCGAATCAACTTTCCCTTCTTTCACTTCATCGTAAAGCTTGTGAAAGCGCATTAAGTGCGATCGAGTCCGCCGCACTGCATAGGGCACCATCGTTCCTGTACGCATGATAAATGCCCAGTCAGAAGATTGAGCTAGCAGCACTTCCCGCGCCGCCTGGTTCAAAGCCCGCCACTGCAATTCATCCGCAGGTTCCATGCTTCCCAACTCAATCATCCGTTCCGCAGCTTTGTGCAAGTGCGGGTAAATCCAAGCATTGGTATCGTTGAGCCAATATTCGTGGAAACCCCGGAAACCCCAGCTAGACTGAGACGGGCGGCACACTTGCTGAGTCGGATTTCCCCGCAAATAATCGGCTAAGTGCGTCATCTCGTAGGTATTTTGGTCGTACCAACTCTTGCGGAACAGGTAATCTAAGAACCAAGGCCCTTCGTACCACCAGTGACCGAAAAGTTCGGCGTCGTAAGGCGAAACAATAATCGGCGGACGCTGCATAATGCCGTTGAGGTGTTCGACTTGGCGTTCCCGGTTGAAAGCAAAGTTGCTGGCGTGTTCGGCTGCTTTTTCCCTTGCCCAGTAAGGATCGTACAACTGTTTATCGCCTAAACCCAATCCGCGACCGGTGATTTTGTGATATTTAATCCCGGTATTTTTCCGCTGGCCGTTGGGCATGATGTAGGGCTTAATGTAATCGTAGTCAGCTTCCCAGCCCAAATCTTTGTAGAATTCGCGGTATTCGGCCGCGCCTGGATAGCCGACTTCGGAAGACCAAACCTGCTGCGAGGATTCGTGATCTCGGCCGAAGGCTGCGACTCCGCATTCGGTGAAAATTGGGGCGTAGCTGCCGTAGCGGGGACGGGGGCGGGCGTAGAGGATGCCGTGACCGTCTGTGAGAAAGTAGCGGAGGCCTGCGTCGGCTAACATCCGTTCTAAGCCTTCATAGTAGGCGCATTCGGGCAGCCAAATGCCTTTTGGTCGGCGGCCGAAGTTTGCTTCGTAGTTGTCGCAAGCTACTTGAATTTGTGCCCAAACTGCTTCGGGGTACATTTTCATCAGCGGTAGGTAGCCGTGGGTGGCGCCGCAGGTGATGATTTCGAGGTTGTTGGTGTCTTGGTGTTCTTTGAAGGCTTTGACTAAATCTCGATCGTACTTTTCCCAAAAGTTGCGGACTTGAGAGAAATGGGCGGCGTAATGTTCTGCTAAATAGCGGAGGTGACCGTTTCCGCTGTTGTGTTCGATTTCGAGATCGGCTAATTCTTCGAGTTTAGCCAAGTGGTCGTCGAAGCGGTCTTGCAGCAAGGGGTCGCGCAGCATGGCAACCAAGGGCGGCGTCATGCTCATGGTAATTTTAAAGTCGATGCCGTCGCGCTTGAGCCCTTCAAAGACTTGCAGCAGGGGAATGTAGGTTTCTGCAATCGCCTCAAACAGCCATTCTTCTTCTAAAACGTAGTCGCTTTCGGGGTGGCGGACAAAAGGCAAGTGGGCGTGGAGAACGAGTGCGAGGTAGCCAATAGTCATAAAAAAATTCGGTAAGTGGGAAACGAGCGTGTCTTTAGACCTGAGACGGAAACGGCTAGGCGGTTTTAACCGCCGTGAATCTTTCCATTACACGGGGATTGCTAGATGGGAGTGTACTTTTGTAATGTACTTTCAGTGGGACAATTACCACATCCAAAGTCGCAACCGGCGATCGCATAATGTTCGCTCCTTTATGAGCCTCTATGAGAGGGGTAATGTTAGCTTGCGCCTTCGTTAACAGCCGGTACTATATCTAGGAAACTGATTTAACCCAATAAGTCTGTTTAATCCTAAATTTCGCTTGGCAAGGAACTAGCGAGAGCATTCCCTGGTAGGTCTTTAACTCTTACCGTTAACGTAGTACGCAGGTACGCCTCTGGTCAACTATGGTTTAAGTCTTAGGCCCGAAGCAAGAGTGTCTTGAGATCTGGGTCGTTGACAGTGATTTGGATGCCGTAGTTATTAACTGACGCCAGTTAGGCACAGCTTTAAAATATTTTAAGATTTTATGCTGAAACGGGACTCAGAAAATGCCGTGTTTTTTTAATGACCTTTCTCTAACAAACTAAATGTCAGCAAATTCTGATTTTCTGCTTGCTGTCGGATGAGGGCTGCTGCTGTTTGAGAGTCTACTGCCTTTGAGAAAAAGAATCCCTGGGCGTACTCACATTTTAACCCTTTGAGTATAGATAGTTGCGAGGCTTCTTCGACTCCTTCTGCTACTACATCCATGCCTAAATTGTGGGACAAAGTAACGATCGACCGCACAATTTCTGTGGGGTCAATCCCTCCTTTACTGAAATCGAACTCACCTCCCATCCTGCTAACAAAAGAGCGGTCTATTTTTAAGGTATTGGTGGGGAAGCGGTGCAGGTAGGAAAGCGATGAATAGCCGGTGCCAAAGTCGTCAATGCACAAGTGTATGTTTCGCGTTCTGAGCTGCACCAGCATTGCTGTTACTGATTCGGAATTTTCTATGAGTACGCTTTCGGTAATTTCTAGTTTTAAACTGCTGCCGTCGAGGTGAGTTTCTGCGAGAACTTGGTCGATGTATTCGATTAAATCTGGCTGAGAAAACTGTTTGACAGAAATGTTGACGCTAACGCTCAAGGGGGGGTTGCTGGGAAATACCTGCTGCCACTGGCGGATTTGGTGGCAAGCTGTGCGAAGTACCCAGCGGCCCAGGGGTACGATCAAGCCGGTTTCTTCGGCGATGGTGATGAATTCGCCGGGGGAAACTAAACCGCGTTCTGGATGCTGCCAGCGCACTAGGGCCTCAAAACTGGTAATTGTGTTAGTGGCGATCGACACGATCGGCTGGTAGTGAATAATAAACTGGGGCGCTGCGGATAAGGGAGGTAAGACTGATTCGGGGGATGGGGGAAATTCTTCTTCTTTGGCCGGCTCTCTAATTGATTCGATCGCCCGTCGCAAATCGTTTTCTAGCTGCAACAGTCGCAAAGCGTGGGCGTGCATGGAACTGTTGAAAACTTCGTGTCGGGCTCTGCCGAGTTCTTTGGCGCGGTACATTGCTGTGTCGGCGTCGCGCAGCAGGGTTGTCGGTTCCAGGTATTCGCCAGAACTCAAAGCTATGCCGATGCTGGCGGTGATAAATACTTCGTGTCCGTCTAGAAGGATAGGGGATGTAATTTTCTTTTGCAGGCGGTTGACAATGGTGGTAGCTTCATGGATGCCCTCGATGTCTTCTAGCAACAGCACGAACTCGTCTCCTCCGAGGCGCGCCACTGTATCTCCGGGCCTGAGACAAGCTTCCAGACGCCGCGCGATCGATACTAGCAGTTGATCGCCGATGGCGTGGCCGAGGGAATCGTTAACTACTTTAAATCTATCTAAATCGAGAAACAGTACGGCAAACAAGTAGTCTTTGCGCCGTTTTGCCAGCCTCAGAGCGTGTTCCAGCCGATCGGTAAATAGCGATCGGTTCGGCAATCCGGTGAGGGCGTCGTGGAAAGCATCGTGCAGCAGTTGTTCCTCGGCGAGTTTGCGCTGAGTGATGTCGTGACAGTTAATCACGATTCCCTCGACTGCGGGATCGTAGAGCAAGTTGGTGGCTACAGCTTCTACATAACACCAGGAACCGTTGCGGTGGCGGACTCGGTACTCAACTGGACACTGGCTTCTTTTGGGGTTTTTTATAGCTTTGTGGAGGGTTTCGGCGATCGCGGCGCAGTCGTCGGGGTGAACTATTTCTAAGGCGCTGCGCCCGATCGCCTGGTGGGGCGCGTATCCTAAAATTCGCTTGACGGAAGGGCTGATGTAGCGGAAGATTCCTTCGGCGTCGAGAATGATGGTGATGTCTGTGGCGTTTTCAATGAGCGAGCGAAATCGCTGTTCGCTTTGGCGCAGGGCTGACTCTGCTTGTTTGCGATCGCTGATGTCTAGGGCTACTCCATCTATAATTACGTCGCCGTTTTCGTTTTTGGAAAATTTAGCGCTGTCTTGCACCCACTTGACCTCCCCAGATCTCAGAACGATGCGGTACTGGCGATCGCACGGCAAAAGACTCGCTCTCGATGCTGCTACCCTGCTGTCACACGAACTTTTGTCCTCTGGATGGATGATTTCGGTCAAGAGTTCCGGGTGCGAAATCACTTCTTCGGCCCCGAACCCAGTAACTTCGCGCACGCCCGGACTGATGTAGGGCATGGACATTGTGCCATCTGGATGCAGCACGGTGCGGTAGACTGAGCCGGGAATGTTGGCTGCCATTGTGGCTAGCTGCTGCTGGATGCCGCAGACTGCTGCTTCGGCGCGCTTGCGTTCTGCAAGTTCGGTTTGGGCTTGTTGGTAGAGTTCGGCTTGGTGGATCGCGATCGCGCACTGATCGGCTATGGCTTTGAGTAGCGACAGTTCTTCCACGCTCCAAGAGCGCGCCCGATCGCACTGATAGAGGCTAATTCCTCCCAAAAATGACTGCTGGTAGAGCAGTGGCGCGATCGCAACGGAGCGAAACCCTACCAACCCTGCTGATTCTTGCAGGGACGGGCACAGGGTCGATAACTCGTCGATACTCAGGGTTTCCCCGGCCGCGAGTCCCGATCTGTAGTGCTCGGCCACTTTGCAATTTAGCCCGACAAACCCTTCTCTGTCTGATGCTTTACTGATGTAGCGAACTCTGATGCCGCCTTCAGCATCTGGCTGCAAGATGGCGCAGGCGCTGATGTCTAGAGCTTCGTGCAGTTGATCTGCGGTGGTTTGCAGCACTTCGTCGAGTACAAGGGTGAAGCGCATGGCTTGGAGGATGCGGTTGACGATCGCTTCTCGCTGAGCTTGCCGCTGAATTTGGGCGATCGCTTCTTGTTGTTGGCGCCGCATTTTGTATTCTTGGAGCGATCGTTCTAAGACTGTTGGCAACCTAAACAGCCGCCCTTTTAATACGTAATCAGTCATTCCAGCTTTGATGCACTCTACGGCAGCTTCTTCTCCCAAACTTCCCGTTATTAAAATCAATGGTATGTCGTGGTTCAATTCCTGCATTAATTTCAACACTTCTAAGCCGTTGAAGCCCGGCAGGCGGTAATCGGATAGTACAGCATCGTACTTGCAATTTTGGAGCAGTTTTCTGCACTCTGTTGCTGTTTCTGCTGTGTCGTAATTAAAATTTACTCCCCCCGCTTCTAATGCGAGTACTATTAATTCCATATCTTCGGCCATGTCTTCGATAATCAACAACTTTAATGTTGATTCCGCTACCAGTTTTAGTAGATAATTAGTCTGAGTTATATCTAACATAAGCTATGGGGGAGGTTTTAAATTGGTTATTCGTGTGGTTGCTAAATGTAATTTTTACGACTGAGTTTGGTTAATTTTATCTCAATATTTTTGGTTTTTAGCACAATCAATTATATTCTCTACTCTCAAGGCCTTTATTTACCACAGGGAGTCTAAGTCTGACTGAACCAATGGGGGAGCCTCCCTATTCTGTAAAAAGGTTTTTTTCGGAGTGCAAGTATCTTGCACAGCCAAGCCTATATCTTTCGCTTCCATCCCTCACAGTTAACACTCGTGTCAAACTAAAATTCTCATACTCTCACCGATTGTGACTTATTTAAGTGTATAAGAGTTTTAAATGTAGAATTTAAAACTCTTATACACTTAACTTACGAATCTATATTACGGTTTGAGATTGTTTGCCCTAGTTTAAAGTAAAACGTGGCTCCTTGACTAGGTAGGCTTTCGGCCCAAACCGTGCCGCCGTGGCGGTGAATAATCCGCTGGACGATCGCCAAACCTATGCCCGTACCTTCAAATTCTCTCTGGGAGTGCAGCCTCTGAAAGGCTCCAAACAGGCGATCGGCATATTCCATCGGAAAACCCACACCGTTATCCTTGATAAAAATCGTTCCATCAGGTAGACCCTCAATAACTATTCTAGCCGGAGTGCGTCCGCGGCTGAACTTGACGGCGTTGCTAATCAAGTTGCTGAACACCTGTTGCAGCAAGGTTGGATCTCCCATTACCGTCGGCAATTTTCCGACGGCAAATTCAACGCTGTGGGGAGTTTGGTTCGCATTTGCGACAGTTGGAGGTTTAGTCAATTTAATCGCATTTTGTACCAAACGGCTCAGATCGATCGGAATTTGTCTCAACTCGGTGCGAGTCACCCGCGACAGGGCGAGCAAACCGTCAATCAACAGGCTCATTTTTTGGCTGCTGTCTTCAATTACTTCCATATAGTGAACTATTTTGCGATCGCTCAAAGCCTCAGTTAATTCTAGCCGCTGCTTCAACGCTTCTATAAAACCTGAAATGTGTCGCAAAGGTGCGCGCAAATCGTGGGAGACGGAGTAAGAAAAAGATTCTAATTCTTGATTTGCAGCTTCTAATTGCTCTGTACGTTCTGACAAAGCTTGTTTTGTCTCTACCAACTCAGTGATATCGCGAGCAGTGCCAATTAAAGCATAAACTTCACCGTTGAGATTTCTCAGCGGAATTTTAAACGTGTCGAAGTAAGCATTGCCGCTCGCTCTCACAAATTTTTCCTGGAAGTGCAGAGTTTTGCCAGATTCAAATACCTGCAAATTTTCCCGGCGGAATCGTTCTGCGAGTTCGCTGGGATAGCACTCAAAAATGGTTTTGCCCTGCATCTGCTGCCTGCTGTCGAAGCCGGAAAATCCGGCAAGGGGATGGTTGACAAAAGAAAAGTGCATATGGTCCCGTTCTACAACATAAATGTAGTCGGGCAAAGCATCGAAAAAAGTCTCTAATTCTGCGGTACGCTGGGCGACTTGAGCTTCTAAAGTTTCGTTGAGTTCTTTGAGTGCAGCTTCTACTCGTTTGCGTTCGGTGATATCTTGACCAATGCCGATACAACTGCCGTCGGAAAGGTGAACATTAGCCCAAGAAGTGTCAATAATTCGCCCGTCTCTAACTTGTGTTTTGAAATCGCTCCACTTCTGAGTTGCTGCTTGGATTTCATCCAAAACATATTGACGGTATTCTGGCTGCGGATAAAATTCTGCTAAGATATCGCGGTTTTTGATTTCTGCCAAACTCCAGCCTAGCACTTGTTCCCAGTGGCGGTTTACCCAGTTTATTTGACCATTTTTGTCTAAGAAGGCGAGCATAATCGGCACGTTGTCGAAGATAGTTTGCAGCAGTTCTTTTTGCTGTTTTAATGATTCTTCGGCTTGTTTGCGATCGCTGATGTCGAGTACGGAACCAATAAGTTGTAAAATTTTTCCGTCTGGGGTTCTTTTGAAGATTGTAGAGCGATCGTGCACCCAGCGCCATTCCCCATTTTTGTGTTTGATTCTGTAGTCTCTGTCATCCGTTTCATAGGGATTCCTGCTGTGTTTTAGTCGCTCTATGCCTGTAATTAGCTTTAACACATCATCGGGATGAACTAAGTTAGCGAGAGCGTCGGTACCCAAATCTTGCAATTCTTGGGGAGTGTACCCCAGCATGGCTGTGATCGATTCATTTGCATAAATATTTTTGTTTTCTACTGCATCGTAAATGTAGAGAAAGTTAGGTATTGTTGTAACAATACTCTCTAAAAGTTGCTGATGTTTTTGCAGTTCTGATTCTGCCTGCTTGCGCTCGCTTAAGTCCAGCACAAAACTGACGCCTAACTGCTTCGTTCCTTCTAAAAATGTGCTGCCGAGCAGCACAGGAACGCGACTACCATCGGAGCGTATAAATTCTTTTTCAAAGGGAACAACAGTATTTCTAGCCTTCAGTTCGGCAACTTTTTCTGTATCTAAACGCACGTATTCTGGTGGTGTCATTTCTTGCCAGTTAACTCTTCCGGCAAGCAGCTCGTCCCGCGTATACTTTACCGTGTTTAAAAAAGCCGCATTGGCATCTGTAATGCTGCCGTTAAGATCCCAAAAAATTAAGCCGATCATATTAGAATCAACTATGGCTTTAAATTTGGATTCGCTCTGTCGTAACTGCGATTCGATTTGTTTGAGTTCTGTGATGTCGCGGGAGATGGATAAAACTGTTTCTACTGAATTGTCTTCAGCCAATTCGGGAATGACTCGACAGTGGTAATGTTTTATGCCATCGGGAGTGGGAAACTCAAATTCTATAGTTTCTGGTTTGCCGCTACCCAAAACTTTGATAAAAGCCTCATCCCACAGGCTGCACAAGTGCGGTGGCATCCCTGATTCTTGGTTGGTTTTGCCAATCAATTTGGCAGCGGGTTTTCCAATTGTTGATTCTACTGCTGGGTTGATGTACAGGATGCGTAATTTGCGATCGAACCGGGCGATAATATCTGTCGAATTTTCGGCGATGGCGCTGAAAGCTTGTTCGCGATGATGCTGTTCTTCTTGAGCGCGCTGGAACTCGGTTATGTCTCTGGCAAAAGAGAGAATTGAAACTACTCTTCCCGATTCATCAATGAGTGCATAATTGTACCATTCGCAGTAAATTACCGAGCCATCTTTGGTATAGTTGCGGTTGCGGCAAATGTTGCGGGTTTCTCTGCAGTCTAACAGTTGATTTGTGACGGCACACACTTCCTCGAAGTCTTCTTGATGAACTATTGACCATTCGTGCCAGTATTTGCCCATTACTTCTGCTGCACTCCAGCCAAATATTTGTTCTGCCCTTGGCGACCACCGCACTACCCGAAATTCTTTGTCCCACTCTACAACTGCCATTGGTGAGTTTTCTAGGTGAAATTCCCGTCGCGAGTTGGCTTTTTTTATTTGAGTCTGAAGTTGCTGCCGGAGTTGCTTCGCCCCGACTAAGCGGTCTCTGAGTTCCTGTGGGTTTGCTGAGCCGATGTTGGCAATGCGAGCAATGGTTTCTGCTGTTTGTTTTTCGAGTTCGTTCCAAGCGAGTTCGAGGGCTGATTCCGCCTGCTCTAGCTCAGTGATGCTGTTCTGAAACAGTGTGGCACTTTTAACTGGAATTTCAGGCATAGTTTTGACACTTAGGCAAGTGTTACTTTTAGAATTCAAAATTAAAGCTTAAAAGTTAAAAATATGTAATTTCCTGTTAAATTATACATTTTTAACTTTTAAGCTGTGCGTGGAGCAGATCGTTGGAGGCGGGCGGCGTTATTAAAAACTGCCAGTCAAAGAATTTGGGGTGCAGATCGATCGGCAATTGTGGTGGATCGGTCTAAAACTCTCTTGGGTAAGGGAAGGGTACGGGCAGGAGCTGGCCCTAAGTATATTTTTGCATAGAGTTGTTGTTTGGGGGCGATCAAAAGGAGATCGGCGTGGCTGCGGGCTTGGGTCGATCGCCAATCTGTCGCAGGGCGTTGCCTATGCAGATCCCCATTTGTCTCAACTAAACACGCTTTCTCAAAGTCTGGCAGGGGTTTAAACCTCCCGAACTAAGGGTTTGACGCGCTTGCTGACACCAATGAAAACCCCCCTAGCTACAAATAATCTCCAATCAGTTTGGTCAATAAAAAGCTAAAATAAAATCTAAAGTTATTCAGTCTTGTAGGTCGCTTATGACTGCTGCTGCACCAGTTAAAACTCAGTACGAAGCCATTATCGGTCTTGAAACTCATTGTCAATTGAGTACGAATACTAAAATTTTCTCCAGTTCTTCTACAGAATTTGGCAATGCTCCAAATACTAACATTGACCCAATTTGTATGGGAATGCCTGGAGTATTGCCAGTATTAAATCAAAAAGTTCTGGAGTATGCGGTGAAAGCAGGGCTGGCTCTCAACTGCGAAATCGCACCTTACAGTAAGTTTGACCGCAAGCAATATTTCTATCCCGATTTGCCGAAAAATTATCAAATTTCTCAGTTCGATTTGCCGATCGCTACTAACGGCTGGCTAGAAATTGAACTGGTGGATGAGACTGGAAATTCTACTAGAAAAAAAATTGGGATCACTCGCTTGCACATGGAGGAAGATGCCGGAAAATTGGTTCACGGCGGTAGCGATCGGTTGAGCGGTTCTACTTATTCAATGGTGGATTACAACCGTGCGGGTGTGCCTCTAATCGAAATAGTTTCGGAACCGGATTTGCGATCGGGCGCGGAAGCGGCCGAATACGGTCAAGAATTGCGCCGGATCGTGCGCTACATCGGTGTGGGCGACGGGAATATGCAGGAAGGTTCGCTGCGGTGCGACGTGAATATTTCGGTGCGCCCCGTTGGCAGAAAAGAGTTCGGCACGAAGGTGGAAATTAAAAATATGAACTCTTTTAATGCGATCGAACGGGCGATCGATTACGAGATCGAGCGGCAAATTCAAGCTGTGGAAAATGGCGAAACCATCGTCCAAGAAACCCGGCTTTGGGATGAAAACAAGCAGTGTACTTTCAGCATGCGGGTTAAGGAAGGCGCGAGCGATTACCGGTATTTCCCGGAACCGGATTTGCCTCCGATCAAAGTTTCGGCCGAGCAATTGCAGGATTGGCAAGCTCAACTGCCAGAATTGCCGGCCCAAAAGCGCAATCGCTACGAAACTGAGCTCGGTCTTTCTCCCTACGACGCGCGGGTGCTGACTGACGACAAAGCGGTGGCGGAGTATTTTGAAAAATCGATCGCCGCCGGTGCTGTGGCTAAACAAGCTGCGAATTGGGTGATGGGCGATATTACTGCTTATCTGAAAAATGAAAAACTGGCGATCGCAGAAATTCCTTTCCAACCGCAGGATTTAGCCGAACTGCTGGGGCTAATTGAGGCCGGTACGATCAGTGGCAAAATCGCTAAGGATATTTTGCCGGAGTTGCTGGCAAACGGTGGTTCGCCTCAGAAGTTCGTTGAGAGCAAGGGTTTGATTCAAATTTCGGATACTGGGGCGCTCGATCGAGCGATCGATGCGGTGTTGGCCGCCAATCCCAAGGAGCTCGAACAGTACCGAGCCGGTAAAACTAAGCTGCTGGGCTTTTTTGTCGGCAAGGTGATGAAGGAAACGGGCGGCCGGGCCGATCCCAAACTGACCAATGAGCTGCTGGCGGCGAAGCTTAACGGCCCAGCCTAAGCAGTTGTTAAGGGGGTCGTGTAGCGGATACAGCGGCGCGCGATCGGTTTTTCCGGAGCTCGCCGCGCGATCGCCCTTCTCGCGAGATCGTAACTTTATAATTAATCTACATTTCTTTACAACATCTTCACGTTTGGGGGTGACACCCCTCATCCTAATAGTGTTATATTGTGTTATGTAGATGCACCCTGATGGCAGAGAGAGTTACTTAGGTAGCTCTCTCTTTTTTTTGTCTTTTTTTTTGCACGGACGTGAAAATACGGATGGGAGAGGGGGATTGGCCATACCGATCCCCGATTACTGATTACCGATTAGCAATTACCGCTTTGAGTCGATTAATATCAACTTTAGTTATTAACTAATTTTGACATTATGAGCGAACAAGCTAGCGAGCTAATCAAGCAGGGGATTTCGCAATATCAGGCGCGTCAATTTGAGGCGGCGCTGGGTTCTTGGCAGGAAGCGCTGGCGCTGTATCGCTCAATGAACGATAAGCGACGATCGGGTGCGGCGCTGGGTAATATGGGCGTAGCTTACGAAGCGCTGGGAAATTATGTTCAGGCGATCGACTGCTACCAGCAGCATTTGGTGTTAGCGCGGGAAATTGGGGATCGCCGGGGCGAGGCAAATGCTTTGGGAAATCTGGGGAATGCTTGCTGTGCTCTGGAGGATTTTTCTAGTGCTATTGATTACCAGCAGCAGCGTTTGGCGATCGCACGTGACACTGGCGACGGGCGCTCTGAATTGGAAACTTTGGGCAATTTGGCGCTAGCTTACGATGCTAAGGGAGATTTGCCTGGTGCGATCGAATGTTATCAGGAGCAGTTGTCGATCGCGCGCGCCAGCAAGGACGATCGCGTTGAGCGCAATGCTCTCAAGAATTTGAAGCTTGCTTACAAGTATTTAGCAGATTACGAGAAGGCTAATCAGTACCGACAGGAGCAATTGGCGATCGTCCGGCAACTGTTTTTAACTGATAAAAATAATAGTTTTGTACAACTTGTAGAAACAGTTGGTTTGAATCCGGTTGAAGATTTTGCTGGGGCTAATTTAAGCGGTTTTGACTTGCATTACACTGATTTTAACGGTGCTGATTTGCGCGAAACCAACCTCCGAGGCGCAGATTTGACTTTGGCAGATCTCAGCGGTGCTTTGCTGAGCGCTGCTATTTTAATTGATGCTAATTTGTGCAATGCTAATTTGCGGGATGCTGAGCTCAGCAGCGCCAATTTGAGCGGTGCTGATTTGCGAACAAAGCTGCCCCGGGCGAATTTGAGCGGTGCAAATTTAACCGGCGCCAATTTGAGCAGTGCTTATTTACCGAATGCGATTTTAGTAAATGCAAATTTGACAAATACTGATTTCAAGAATGCTGATTTAAGCGGTGTTAATTTGAGTGGTGCGAATTTAAACGGTGCTGATTTGAGCCGCGCTGATTTGAAAAATACAGTGGTTAAAAATGCGAAATTTTCTGGTTGTGTGGGAATTTCCGAAGCCCTGAAGGTTGAATTGATGGCACGGGGCGGGATTTTTGAATAAAATTAATTGGAAAGGTTGGTAATTGTGGAGGGTAAGAAAAGCTATGACTGCCGTAACTGCAAAACGATTTTCGATCGCCGAATATCACCGTTTGGGAGAACTGGGTTTTTTTGAACCGGATGACAGAGTTGAATTGATTCGCGGAGAAATTATCATTATGGCTGCTAAAGGTACGTTTCACTCTGTTTGTAATTCGCTGCTGTTTGGAGAATTGTACGCGCTGCTGGGAAAAAGGGCGATCGTGCGCGGTCAAGAGCCGATTATTTTGACGGATGATAGCGAACCAGAGCCTGATGTTGTTATTGCCCGCAATCGTTCTGACAATTATTTATCTTCTCACCCGGAGCCTGCTGATATTTTGTTGGTAATTGAGGTTTCGGATTCTACTTTGAAGTACGATCGGAGAACGAAGTTGCCTCTCTATGCTGAAACAGGGATTCCTAATTATTGGATATTTAATTTGCGTGACAACCAACTGGAAATGCACAGCGAACCTTATCAGAAACAAAACGGGAGTTATAGTTATCAATTGCAACGGGTTGTTTTGCCAAATCAGACGGTGGTAATTCCGGGTTTTCCAGAGTTGTCTCTAGATTTGTCTTCGGTATTTCCGGCGCAGAGTGGTGACTAAACATTCAGGCTCGATAGCACATATTTTAACTCAGTAATTAAAGAGTGATCGAGCTTTTTTCGATGATATAATCTAAAAGTGCAAAGGAATGATATTATGTCCGGTCGATTACCCCTAATACGGTAGGGGCGGGTTCACGAAAAATATCTGCCAATAATTGACAATCTCAAAAACCCGCCCTTTTAATCGCTATCATCCAAAACATTTTGGTTTCTGACCCCTAATTTATTCGCGGGATAAATCTAAAATCTAAAATCTAAAATATAAAATCAGATGACTGCTCAAACTCTCTCCCCCCCGGAACAAATTGTCCAGCTATCGGGTATCAGTTGGCAAACTTACGAAACTTTGCTGGCTGAACTCAGTCAGCGGCGACTGCGACTGACATATAATCGTGGCAATCTTGAAATTATGGTACCTTCTCCAGAACACGAACGCTTCAAAGAAGTATTGGGTCGATTTGTTGAAACCTTAGCTGAAGAATTAGAGGTGAGAATTGAACCTCTTGGTTCTACCACATTCAAACGTCCTGAACTTAGCGGTGTAGAACCAGATAAATGTTTTTACATCCAGAATATTAGTGCCGTTAAAGGCAAAAAAAGAATCGACATGAATCAAGATCCGCCGCCGGATTTAGTGGTAGAAATTGATATTACCAGTCGTTCAGAAAATACCTTGCAGGTTTATGCGGCTCTGGGAGTGCCGGAAGTTTGGATTTATAATGGATCGCGACTCAGAATCAACAGATTAGAAAATGGAGAATACGTTGAGGGCGATATCAGTTTAGCATTTCCCAGCTTACCGATATTAGAGATTGTCAGATTTTTGGAACAAGCAGAAACAATAGATTATTTGGAATTAGTAAAAGCATTTCGGAATTGGGTAAAAAGCCAAATTAAGCCAAACCTATGAGTTGCGGATAAAATTAAACAAAATTTACAATTTTAACCTACTAAAAAAAACTCTGTTGTGATAAAATAGAGATGATAAACTAATTTAAATATCAATTACAGGCTGGTAGTGCCAGCAATTCTACCCGATATGCGATCGATCGAGTGTCACAACAAATACCCAGATTGCTTGTGGATGCAATTAGAAGCAATTCCACTTCCATCGGTTGCAGACCAAACCCAGCAGCTAGACATTCACTTGAGCCTGAATTTTAACGAGCATTGGGAACCCCTGCTAGGTGGTCGCGTCAAATTTGGTCTGCAAGGCGGAACGCTCAAACTCCATCTAGAAAACGGCAAAATTCCCGTAGCATCGCGTCAGTTAGTCGGTGCTTTTAAGCTTTTGCCGATTAAAGAAACCCTGGCCATTCAAAGCAGTGCAGAAAATTTAGTAACCGAAAGTCAGCCGGGAGTTCAGGACGGGGAGAAGGCGGAAAAAACTAACGAAACAGAGAGCATATTTTGTCACATTTCCACAATCAGCGATGATACAACGCCAGCTTGGATTTTTTCAGTAGAACAAGGCAAATCAGTATTAAAAGGTTTGCTAAAAAATGCTAAGCTGGGAGAAATTTATGGCAAAGAATTTCGGATGGCAGCCGCTTTTGAGGTTGCTAAAGAAGATATTAATCTCACAGATGCGGAGGGTTTGTGGCCGCACGAAATCACGCCAAATCAACATTCTATTTTAGAAAGAATCCTAACTATATACCTGCAAAAACATAAACTCCAACCTGCCCTCAGTTGGGCGCTATTGTCCTACAATTTACCTCCGGTTGAACCGCGCGAACTGAAAATTGTCCCGGAAGCTGAATCGGAATTGCAGGAAATGGTCGATCGCATTATCTCCGCTGAAACCGACAATTTTGTAGAGCTGGCCCAAATCGCCAATCTCAATCCAGCACTGGATTTCGCGGGTGGTAGCTTGCGCGGAACGACTTTAAGTGCAGTGGATTTTAGCAGCGCAAATCTCGATCGGGTAAATTTCCGGGGTGCAAATTTAAGCGATGCCGATTTCAGCGACGCCAACCTGCAAAATGCCAAATTCGGCGGTGCAGATTTGAGTGGTGCTTTCTTAGGAAATGCTGATTTAAGCGGTGCAGATTTGCACAAAGCCAGTCTAGCTTTAGCTAACCTCAGCGGTGCCAATTTGAGCGGCGCAAATCTGCTGGAAGTGAACTTAACAAATACAAATTTCAGCGGTGCGAATGTCGAGTCAGCCAGATTCGGGAACAATTCAGGAATGGATGAGGAGATGCAGGTGAATCTACAGCAGCGAGGCGCAATTTTTGAGGAGGTTTAATCGGTAAGTGCGAGCTCCCTTTTATTCATCCGCCTCCATTGTGGCGCGGGCGTGACGCCTGTGTGATGGAATTTCACCTTAAAACTACCGCCTCTGAAAAAAGTTGCTTCTTAGTTATCCTTAACTCTCTAACTACATTTATAGAGAGGGATGAACCGTAGCTGTTAAGAGGGTAAACAGGCATTTCTTGCCAACACTGACGACAAAACCAGTATACTTGACTTTGGCGAAGGTGACGCAGCATTTGATTCGTGCAGCAAGGACAGCTTGTCATAAAAACCTCTTTTTTGTCGACGAAAGTGTATTTTTCTTTTGTTGCCAAGTGCTGTAAGCTGGGTGGAAGCAGCAACTCTATGAATGTAGAGGTAAACTCTTAAGAATCCTGCGTCTGCCATACCAGGGAGTGTCAATCATTCCATCCCAATATTTCTGCCACTTTTCCCGGCAGGGTTGTGGGTTCAAATGGTTTGCGAATTACCCCAGCAACACCCATTTTGGCAAATTCAGCCATATCGCTTGACATAACTCTTGCTGTCAGCAGAATCACTGGAATCGATCGAGTTATGGGATCGGATTGGAGACGAGCGTACACAGCAAACCCATCCATTCCCGGCATTGATAAATCCAGCAAAATAGCATTAGGTCGTTCTGTTTCTAGGATTTGTAAACATTCTTGTCCTGATTCGGCCACCAGGGTGTTCCATCCCGCGAGGTCTTCCAGGCACAACTGTACGAGTTCGCGGAGGTGTTCTTGGTCATCAACGATGAGAATTTGTTTCCCTATCATCTTGTTTTCGGGCAGGAGCCTGCCATCGTAATTAGCTACTTGCAAAGCGTTCATTTTTTTTGATTATAAATTAATTTTTGGGTTGCCAATTGGGTCTCAAATACACATCTTTAAGCAACCGCTCAAAGATGTGTATTTGAGAGTTGAATCCGAACTTCGGATTGCTCAACTCTCAATTCTTTAGCAAGCGAATTGTTAAACGATCCTGGTGTATTTTAGCCACATAGATTTCAGGATGTACGCGGTGGGGCAACGGGATGAGACTTTGAAATCCCCTAGGAAGGTAATAACCTTCTACTCCAGCCACTTTGGTAGGTTGACCTTGAATTAAAACAGTTTCTGGAGTGATGTGGAGATTCAATTTGACAAGATGAAGGTCAGAAATGTCAACTTTAAGGATAAGTGTCACATCCTTTTCTTGAATTTTAATGCCTGCGATCGGTGTTTCCTCTGTATGAGCAATCCAAGGTGTGGATTGCTGACAACCAGCGGGCAAACCGGAAAATGAACCTGTGAGATCCTGATTTACATCATTCACACCCTGAAAAGCATTCATTGAGTCTCCTCCTAATGCAAAGAACTGTTAGCTGCATAACAGGAGACTAAATAGCAACGGTAAGGAATTGGTAAAGATTTCGTTATTGTTACAAAACTTGACAAAAATGGTGAAAGTTATTCATTCCATCCCAAAATCTCTGCTACTTCTTCCGTCAAGGTGATGGGTTGGATCGGTTTGGCAATTACCCCAGCTACCGCCATTTGGGCAAATTTAGCCCGATCGCTGGGCAAAACTTTCGCTGTCAGCAGAATCACTGGAATCGATCGGGTAATCGGATCGGACTGGAGGATCTCGTACACAGTAAACCCATCCATTCCCGGCATTGATACATCCAGCAAAATAGCGTTGGGTTGTTCTATTTGCAGTATTTGTAAACATTCCTCTCCCGATCCTGCCCCCACTGTTTTCCATCCGCCTAAATCTTCTAAGCAGGCTTGCACAAGTTCCCGAAGGTGTTCTTCATCGTCAACAACTAGAATTTGTCTGTCTGTCATGGGATTTTGGATTGGAGATTTTGGATTTGGGATTGATACTGCAGATTAATCTAAGCGTTATTCAATAGTGGGTAAGGGTAGGGTGAAGCAAAATGTGCTGCCTTCACCTAAGATACTTTCCGCCCAGATTTTGCCGCCATGCCGCTCAACAATACTGCGACAGATTGCTAAACCTAAACCGGTGCCTCCTTTTTCGCGGGAGTCGGAGGCATCGACTTGCTGAAATCGACCAAAAATGAGTTCTAGTTTATCGGCAGGAATGCCTCGTCCGCGATCGCTAACTTGGAACAGCACAAAGTCTGCCTGGTTTTCGGCACTCAGATGAATTGTGGAATCGGCAGGTGAGAATTTAATCGCATTACTGAGCAAATTTGTTAAAGTTTGGACGATCGCATCTCTTGTTGCCCAGACTTCTGCATCCGTGGGGGTAACGATTAATGAGATCTGCTGTTGAGTAGCCAGCGCTTGAGTGCTATCTACTGCTTGCTGCATCAAATCGGCAGCTTTGCAAACGGTTTTCTCCACAATTGCCCGCCCGGAGTCTATGCGCTCCAAATCTAAAATATCATTAACCAGGTTCACTAAACGATTGGTATCGAGGATGGCAATTTCAATCATGCGTCTAGATTTTTCGGGCTTTTTATCATAAACCCCACTTTTTATTAGCCCCAATGACATTTGAATTCCTGTCAAAGGAGTGCGAAGTTCATGGCTGACAATGCCAATGAACTCATTTTTAATGTGTTCGAGCTTTTGTCGTTCGGTAATATCTTCCCCAATGCTGATAGTTCCAATGATGTTTCCCTCTGAATCTTGCAGCATGGTATTGTTCCAGGCAATGAACCGTTCTTCACCCGATTTGGTCAAGATAAAATTTTGATAATAGGGATGAAAATTATGGGTCAAAACTTCTGAAAAAACAATTTTAACTGATTCTTGAAGAGAACCGGGTAAGAAGTTTTCAAACCAATTTTTTCCGATAACTTCTGGGTGAGTATATCCCGTAATTTTTAAGAAGAAAGGATTAACGTAATTGACATTTCCCTCTATATTAAGTCCGACAACAATCAACTGCACGTTATCCAAGAGCGATCGCCAGCGTCGTTCGGCTTCTCGGATCGTGGCTTCGGCTTGCTGGCGTTCTTGCAGTTCGACCTTAAGTTGTCGGTAGAGTTTGGATTGCTGAATGGCGATCGACAATTGGCTGGCAATCTGTTCAAGTAATTCTATTTCCCACGATTGCCATTGACGAGGAGCCGTATTTTGGTAGATAGCTAACAAACCCCAGAGATTTTCTCTCAAAAATATCGGGAAAACTGCATAACTTTTTGCTTGAAATTGTTCCACTAGCTCGATATGACAGGGTTGAATTTCAGCGCTGTAAATATTATTAACAACAAATTTTTCATGATTGCGGAATCGACCGCCGTGAGTTTCTTGCAGATAGGTATCTGCACAATTTTTTTGAAGCTCGCTTCCTATCAGTTTTACCCAACCCTCACCAACTGACTCCACGACAAAATCACCACTCCAATCAGGATTAAAGCGGTAAATGGCAGTGCGATCTGTTTGTAATGTCTGCCTGATTTCAGTAACCGCAGTATTTAGAACCGCATTCAGATCCAAAGATTGGCGAATCCCTTGAGTAATCCTCCATAGCAAATGTTCCTTTCGAGATTTCTGTAGTAAGGCTGCTTCCGCCTGTTGTCGAACTTCTTCGAGGTGCTTCGCTACTGTGATATCTTGATGAACTGCCACCAGAACATCGCCATAGTCGGAATGATTGAATACACAGCAAGTGGCACTACACCAAAATGGAGTTCCATCTTTCTTGACATTATGAACTTCATAGCTAAATTCACCCCTTTGTAAAACTGCAGACCGAATGGCTTGATTTACATCTTCAGGACTGACCGATTCGTTGCCATAGTTGAGAATCGAAACGTGCTGACCGTTGAGTTCGCCAAAGTCATAGCCAAACATCTGCTCAAATTTAGGATTGGCATAGACAATAACTGCATTATCTACTCTTACTAAGCAAATTCCTTCCGCCATGTTGCGGGTAATGACAGCCTGAAGCTCCAGCATTTGTTCGGCTTGTTTAAGTTTAGTCAGATCGCGCAGAATAACGATTATCCCTACAATATTTTCGCCTGCATCACGTAAAGGTGTATAAGTAACGCTCAAAAATTGCCTGACTAAATTGGGAGAATCAAACCAGTTTTCATACTGAATTTTTTCGCCCGCCAAACACCTATCTAACCGAGGTTTGATCAAGTTATCGAACACGTCTGCACCCAGGATATTTCTAACAGAATTTCCGATAACTTCGCTTTCATATTTGTTGCACCAAGTCAAATAAGCTTGATTGACTATTTGATAAATATAGTTGCGATCCATCAACACAATCCCATCTGTTGTATTGAATACGATGCGTTCATATTGGCGAAATGCTTCTTCAGTACGTTTGCGATAGGTGATATCAAATACGCTAGAACGACTCATCATGAAGTTACCTGCTTCATCATAAATTGCTGTAGCATTTAAGTTTAGCCAAATGGGTTTTCCGCTTTTATTCAACACCTCAAACTCTAAATTCTCGATCCAGCCTTGTTTTTTAAATAAGGGAAAGTTTTGATAATAAATATTTTTACTTTCAAGTGTCAGTAAATCAACAAATTTCTTTTGATTTACAATTTCATCGCGGGTATAGCCTAACCACTTCAGTTCCGTATCATTAATCATAATTATTGTTCCTGCTGCATCTAGGGAATGATAGCCACAGGGAGCATTATTATAGAGGTCTTCAACTTGACTGAGCTCGTGTTGCAAGCTATGGTTGACTTCACTGAGTTCTGCTGTCCGTTCTATGCCTCGTTGTTCGAGTTCAGTATTGAGTTGTTGTAGGGCAATTTCTGCTTGTTTTGGCTCTCTCAGTTCCCTTTGTACTTGCTCAAATAAATCAGCTTGCTGAATGGCAATTCCCGCTTGAGTTGCTAGCTGTCGCATGAGTTCAATTTCTGAGGGTTGCCATTCGCGAGGTGCTGCACACTGATGGGCAATCAATAATCCCCAAAGTTCTTCTCCCTCAAGGATAGGAATAACCAGGTTAGCTCTCACTTGAAAAGTTGCCAGGAATTCCCGGTGACAAGTATCAATTCCGGCAGTATAAATATCAGATTTAGAGGTGAATAAGCCTTGTTTGAAGGGTTCGATATAGCTTTGACCCAAGCAAGGATCGTGTATCTGAGTGGATAATATTGCTGTCCATTCTGAACCAACTGACTCTACCAGAACCTTTCCGCTCCAGCCTGGAGAAAATTGGAAGATAATTACGCGATCGCATTGCAGAATGTTTCTGAGCTCCGTGACCGTAGAGTTGAGAATATCTTCTAGTTTGAGGGATGCGGAGAGAGAAACTGCTGTTTTAGCCAGGATTGGGTGTGGCTGTTGTTGCCATTTCCCATAATCTTCATCAGTATTTTCTATCATTAATCTACTTAATTAATTACATTTTTTAGATTGAGGCGGAAACCGGGTTTTTAGCCCTCGTGCGTAAGTTCTATTTAACTATTCGCAGGCTTAAGTAAAGGACGAGTGCGCTTGATTCGGCTGAGTACCCGCGTGACTAATTCAGGCCCTAGTACCGGCTTGGTAATAAAATCATCGGCTCCCGCTGCAAAGGCTTGTTGGAGAGATTCTGGATCGGTATGGGCTGTCACCACCAAAATCGGTAAATTTTCCCATTGGATATCCTGTCGGACAACCTGACACAATTCTAAGCCGCTGACGATCGGCATTTCTAGATCCAGCACTACTAAATCTGGTTCAATGCTAATTAACACCTCCCAAAATTGCTGTGGTTCTTTGAGATTTGTCACCTCAATTCCCCAAGGAGTCAGTAACGCTGATAATTTAACCAGCATCAAAGGGTCATCATCTACGATTAAAACTTTGGCTTCTGAAGTTTTGGGACTGGGTAGAACACGGGCGATCGCTCGAAAAATTTGCTCGGTGGTTGCAGGTTTGTGGAGAAATTGCTTAGCACCTAAGCGCGATACAGCCAAGCGATCGGCAAGGCTATCTCGTCCGGTAAAAACGATTATAGGAAGAGTAGGCGATCGCTCGCTCAGTTCTCGCAGTAGCGTCAATCCATCTTCCTCTGTCTCTGCAAAGCTTAAATCTAGTAACATCACATCGGGCATTGACAAAGCAAGACGCGATCGGGCATCAGTAATATTGGGCGCAATTTTCATCCGAAATCCCCAAGCTTCGGATTCTAATTTCAATCGCTCTGTTAATGCAGCATCATCATCAACTACCAAAACCCGATAGTTAAAATTTGAAATAGTAGAAACTGGTGCAGCCGTTGATGTAATTGGTGTTTTGTCTAATTCCTGCTGTAATCCTGTCACCAATTCCGAAAAGCGGGTAATTTCCTCAGCAGTCAAAGAGCGATCGTTTATTAGTAAATGCTCTGCTGATCGTGCCAATTTCGAGCCTTCGGGATAACCAAAAGATCCCAGAGAGCCTGCCAATTTATGAGCTTCATGTTTTGCCGCTTGCTGTAATTCTGTTTCTAACTTTCCGGCTAATAGATCGGTTTTTGCCTGTTCCAATACAGCCATTTGTTGGTTGAATACTCCCCGAAACCGCTCTAACACTTTGTCGCTCTCAGACTTATCTATCCGGCGAGATTGAGGTTTTTGGGTGCGCTCAATCCCAGGATTAGTTGAACTAGATGACGCAGATTGGGGGTACGGTTTCAGTCGATAGCCCATGCCATAAACTGTTTCGATGATTTCTTCAGTTAAGCCGCCGGCCTTCAGTTTCTTTCTGACATCCTTAATATGAGTGATAATGGCGCGATCGGTTGGTGCGTCATCAAATCCCCACAGACGATCCAAAATAGCACTGCGGCTAAAAATGCGATCGGGATTTCGGAGTAATAATTCCAGCAGATTATATTCTGTCGCTGTCAGTGAAATTATTTGTTCGCAAAATGTCACTCTACCAGCATCCAAATCTAAACAAAGATCTCCCCAAGTCAATGTATTAGTCGCTGAATTCTGAGTAGAACCTGCTGGGGAAAGTGCTTTACTGCGTCGCAATAAAGTTCGGATTCTTGCCAGTAATACTTCCGTAGCAAAAGGCTTGCTAATGTAATCATCGGCTCCCGCATCGAAAAGAGCCACCACCTCCGCATCTGAATCATTTGCCGTCATCAACAGGATCGGTTTGCGGTAGCCTTGCGATCGCAGTTGCCGACATAGACTAATCCCATCTAGTTTGGCAACCTGCACGTCTAACAAAATCAGGTCATACTCAATTGCTGCTGCCAAGTCTAGGCCCGCTTGTCCATCATTTGCCCGATCGAACCCGTAATGATTTGCTTCCAAAACCTTGGCGAGTGTTGCACTCAGCCCTCCATCGTCCTCTACTAGCAGAATTTTTACCGGAGACTTCTTCATTTTGGCTGTGCGGTTCAATGCCCATGCGATCGACGCGCTTTGATGTCAGACCGAAACGTGGCTTTTAACTAAATCACTGCTACTCATTACTACTGCTTTTATCTTACCCTTTTTACAGTCCCATAACCTAAAAATTGCTGTCACTTCCGCAGTTTAAATAAGACCGATCGCCCTTTCATTCATCTGCGTCCATCCCCGTTTATCCGCCTGCATCTGCGGTTGAAAAAGAGCGTGAAGCGAAGCTATCTTCCCGCATGGGTTCCCGAAGGGTAGGGAATCGCCCTCAAAAAGAGCGATCGCCCTCCCAAACAAATTATCCTTCATCCTCCTTTACAGGAGGACGCCCAGAAATCACAATAAATCCCACAGACTCAAGAGTCATGTGCGGGCGGCGAATACCAGCTAAAACCGCTTCACTCAACAAACTTTCCGTACTGATTTCCTCAGCTAAAAGCGATTCTAAAAGTTGTTCGGATTTAGAAAGTCGATTCAAGCGCAATTGCAATTGATTTACCCGGTTTTCGAGTTGGATAGCAGCAGTGACAGCGAAACTATTGCACATTTCCACAAAAGCCGATCGCCCGCGCAGCAATTCCTCCGATACCACCCGTCCCTTTTGACAAAAATCATCCCAATCTAGCGGATCGACAAAACTGTCAATCAGCGACGTGCGATTTTTCGACAAATTGTAATCCCGATTTGGCCCGCCTTTCCCCTTATAAGCCCGCTGCAAAATCGCTAGAATTTCCGCATCTTCCACCAGAGACATTTCTTCGCTGCGAGCATCTACAAACACAGTTTCAAAAGTTGGGATAAACAGAGCATCAGCGCGGCGCTGCAAAGCTTTTAAGTTGTAATTTTCGATGTTTTGTGCTTGCAAAACTTGCTCGGCAGGCTGCACATCAGTCTGGATTGAATAATTAAACTGAAAGCCAAACCACTCCTTCCCAGGCGCAGCATCCCAACTTTCATCATGCCGCCACATAGCAAAAGCTTGACCGCGATCGTCCCAGCGAATATAAGAGCCAAGTGCATCGATCAATCCCTCACCAATTCGGTAAAGAGCGACATCCGCATTCTGATGAGCAATGCGGCGATTGTAACTGCCATATTGCTGGCAATAAGGAATCAATCTGGTTCTCAAATCGTTCGAGGGAATCAACGTTTTTTGAGTAGGTTGATAGCGCAACAGCCCGGATACACTCGGATGTTCGATTTGTTTGAAGTGAAGAGCTTGACACAACCAGCCTTCAGTGGCCCGCTGCATTTCTTTATGCTTAGCATCGCAGTTATCGAGAGATTCAAAATACTGAGATGCGCTGTCATCAAGAGTATCAATTTCATCGAGAACGTATTGTTCGTCTATGTTGATTTTCTCTTGTTCGATTTCAGTTTTAATCGCTTCAATTTCGCTTGATAAGCCCTTGCCTCCCTCAGCAAACAACTTTTCTTCAAGTTTGAGAAGTTTTTCTTCAGCATAAAACTGAAGGCTGGCAATAGATTTGTTGAAAATATCAAACCCATCTTTTAAAACTTGAAACCAAGCTTCGTGGGGACTCTCTGGCAAATCCGGGCCTGCAAACAAACAAAATTGCACTCCCATTTTGCTGCCGATGCGATCGACTCTGCCGAGTCTTTGTTCTAACTGGTTGGGAAACCACGGCAAATCGAAGTGAACTAACCAATCTGTCACTTGTAGATTTACCCCTACTTCCGCGGATCGATCGCACACTAAGATAAAACAATGCGGTTCAGTCTTAAACCGCTTGAGACTAGCCTCCACATCATCAGCCGATTTGGTCGTGTCATGGCTGGCGATCGCATTTTTACCAAAGATTTTCGCTAAATTTTCCGCAATCTCTTTACAAGTTGCCGTAAAACTGGTAAAAATCACAATTTTCGGGAAACGCTCGCCCGGAATCGGGCGTTTTATTTGCTGTTGAATTCGCGACAACAAATCGCGAGGTTTGCTGTGATACTCGCGCGGAACCTTCAAAGCCACTGCCAGAAATCGGAGAATCGCGATTCGTAACAAACTCAGTCGATCGAGTCCTTCCTGGGGCTTTTCCAGGGTGTTGAGCAAGGTTTCCAGCATTTCCCTTTCTTCGGGAAACAACGCAGTTTTGGTCAAAATTGCCGTGTCATTTTGTCCAAATTCGCGATCGAGTTCTGGAGTCGATTTTTTCTGCAAGCGAGCTTTGACAACCCGTTCTAAAACACTCAGCCAAGTACCGGAAGCGCGGAAAAATAGCAGAAAAATTCTCTGATATTCGCTAGACTTGGGAGCGACTGTGCGCCATTTATCGAGTACGGTTTGAATTTCCGCCCACTGTTCGTCATTCAGATCGTACTCGGTTTTGGGGACAGCATCTCGATCGAAAATCACATCTTCAACCGCATCCCGGCGGTTGCGAAGGATGCGGCGGTGCAAACGGTAGGTATCGCTAACGTGAGTGCGAATAGTTCGGACAAGGCGAGCCTGTTCTGCTGTTTCTTTAGTTTTCAAACAACTTTCTAACTCGGTTGCTAATCCGATTAAAAAATCATCTTTGGCAAAAATAGTGCGAAGTTGAGCGAGTGTTGTTTGCAAAACAGCAGGCTTGGCATTTTCTCGGAAATCCAGCAAAGCGCGGCCGATTTCTTGACGGTTTTGCACCTGTTCTTTGAAGCTTTCCAGGTCATCAAGACGGTAAGTTGTGGGTTCTAGCAAGTGCAGCATCGTTAGAAAATCTTGCTCGCGGCCGAGAACTGGCGTTGCAGATAATAACAATACATTTTTGCTTTTCTGAGCTAGTTTCTGACAGAGTTCAAAGGACTGCTGCTGAGCGCGATCGCTCGAATTGGCCATTGCCGCCACATCATGCGCTTCATCCACAATCAGAAAATCTAGGTTAGCGTTGCGGCTAATTTGATTGATGTCGCTAACAGCCACAAGCTGCACTCGGTCAGCAAAATGAGACAAATAGAATTTATTTTCTAACTCCTGCCGCCACTGTTCGAGCAAGTATTTCGGAACCAGAACCACCGCGCGTCCGTTGGGTTCATCTAGCAGGAATTGGCGGAGAATTGTCCCTGCTTCTACTGTTTTTCCCAATCCTGGTTCGTCTGCCAATAAATAGCGCACGATTGGGTCTTCTAGGACGCGCCGGACGACTTCAACTTGGTGCGGATAGAGGTCTATGTTAGCAGAAATTAAACCGGTCATGCCGCGGCTGACGGCCCGCTGTTCGATCGCAGATTGAACAAATGCCAATCGGCGATCGTGAAAATACGGCGTTTCTTGGCCTTTGACTGCTAAAATGTCGATCGGATCGGCGATCGGGATATTGCAGCGAACGTAAAGTTCGCTTTCGACTGCTTGCAAACTTTGGCTGTCGGGCAGATCAATTTCGTACTCTAATTTATCTTCATCCCAGTCATAAACTCGCCCAATTATCCATCTTTCCTGAGTGGTACTCCAGAGGTAGCAGCGGGTTTGGCGCTGAAGTCTGGCTTCTTGCAGCAAACCCAAGGGTACAGTTTTGCGGATGCGGTTTTTAACTGAGCAAAAATATTCAACTACCGCCTCGGTACGCGATACCTCGACAACTTTTCCGACTCCCAAATCGTTTCGGGGCGATCGAACTAACGAACCAACATCAATCATAATTTCAGCCTGACAATACTTACTAGATTACAATAAATCCTTTCCAGTTAAAAATTTTAGCAAAACGCAATTTTTGCCTGCATCACTTTTCTAGTCAAATGACAGCCAATCGATTTTAGATTTTAAATTTTAGATTTTAGATTAAAGAATTGAAGGATTGACCCCACGGATAAATTCGGGGGCTTATTTATCGGATATAGGTTTTTTATTTATTCACGGATGAATCCGGGGGCTTGTACCCTGGATGCTTTCGGTCAATCTGGTATTCTCAAAACAATAAGTTTAGCATGGTAAATAACATTTTGAGAATTAATAAATATGCGGGCAGCGAATAAGAATAAGTAATTACGAGGGAGGAAAAATAACCCCTGGATTACCGGATTCCCATTTCTGATATTTCTGCATAACACTGCTATAAATTTCCGAGTCTGTAAACCCTGCTAACCAAGCTTGTAGTTGTGGCCAAGGCTGTTCGTTAAACCAAGCTCGATCCGTATGAGCGAATTGACGAACAAAAGGTGCGATCGCCATATCAGCCAATGCTACATTGTTACCAAACAAATATTTAGTGGCACTTAACTGTGAGTTGAGTTTCTCCAGGAATAAAGAACCTTCATACCGATGTACTTGGGCATCAACACCGGGATAACGATCGGGGTACTTATAACGGTCAAGATGATATTTAAACCTATCATCAAATAGAGCGATTAGTTCCAGCATTTCTGTAACAGAACCTTGCTGTGGCATCAACCATTTTTCAGGATCATTTTGTCTCAAGGCCCACAACATGATATCGATACTTTGATCGAGTACCTGCCCATCAACATCAATCAATAATGGTACTGTACCTTTGGGAGATACTTCCAACATCTCTTGTGGTTTGTCTCGCAAAACAACTTCCCGCAACTCACACACCCGATTGCTAACCATCAAGGCTAAGCGCGCGCGCATAGCATAGGGACAGCGGCGGAAGGAATATAAAATCGGGTATGTTGCTGACATATTATATCAATTCCGGTTGCACCGGAATTATTGTTGACTGTTGACTGTTGACTGTTGGTCAAATAAATGAAAATTGCGCGAATTATTTGTTGACCGCAGGATTAGATTTTATGCCCGACGATGAAGCGCGGATTTGATATCATTCCGGTCTGCGCCGGAAACGATATAATTAGTCGATCGCGCGACCGGGTTTTTCGGGTCAGAAACCCCGTTCCTTGGTAGATTCCTTGTCGCTAAACAAGATTTTTCGTATAAAAGGGGTTTCTTTAAGCTTAGTGAATAATCATATTAGTCGATCGCACCATCTACTTTTTCCTTCGCATCGTAGCGCGCGCCTATATGTACTTGGTTGCGACGCTTAGCAAGCTCAATCTGACGTTGACGTTCAGATAAAGCTTGTTTTTTGGTTTCAGTTTTTGAGTCATGACAATGAGGACAACTCACACCAAGTACAAATAATTCAGAAGCCTTATCTTCCTGACTAATCGGGTGACGACAACCGCGACAAAGTTCATAGTTTCCCGGCTTTAACCCCTGACCAACAGAAACCCGTTCATCAAAGACAAAACATTCGCCTTCCCAACGACTTTCTGCTTCCGGCACCGTTTCCAAATATTTTAAAATTCCGCCTTCGAGATGATAGACTTCATCAAAACCTTGAGTACGCAAAAAAGCAGTAGATTTTTCGCAGCGAATACCACCCGTGCAAAACATGGCCACCTTGGGTTTATTGCGTAAAGCAGTTTCCCGCAGCGCCCATTCCGGTAACTCAGAAAAGCTTTTTGTTTTTGGATTAATAGCGCCTTCAAAAGTACCCATAGATACCTCGAAGTCGTTACGCACATCAACCACGACAACATCGGGATCCTCAAGCAGCTTATTCCACTCCTCCGGCTTAACATATTTGCCAGCCATGAGGCGGGGATTAATGTCCGGTACTCCCATCGTGACGATTTCGCGCTTCAAGCGTATTTTCAGGCGGTAAAAAGGTGCTTTTTCCGAGAAAGATTCCTTGTGTACGAGATCCGCAAAACGCGGGTCACTACGCAAGAATGCCAGCACTGCGTGTATGCCCTCGGATGAGCCTGCAATCGTGCCATTGATGCCTTCTTGGGCTAGCAAGATAGTGCCTTTGACGTTGTTGTTGTTGCAACAATCGAGTAGCGGTGCTTTCAGCTCAGCAAAATCAGGTAGTTCAACGAACTTATATAAAGCAGCGGTTAAGAAATAAGTCATAGATTGAATTTATAGCACTAATTAATTCTCATACTTCTATGAAAATTCAGTCAAAGCGGACGGTGGGACTCGAACCCACGACGTTCAGCATGGGAAGCTGACATTCTACCACTGAATTACGCCCGCGCTTAGTGTATTTTACCTGTTTTCACCTTCTTTGACTTTGGAGGCGCAGCGGTAAAAAATGACTAGAAAAACATTGTACAACTATTTTCTGATTTTGAGTATAGCATTTTGACAATCTATTTTGGGCGATCGCCGATCGCACAGCGGAGCCATGAACTGCGGCGGACGAGCAAATTGTCATCGCGACGAAAAGCTTGCCCGAACCTTGACAAAGAGTTAGCGGCTTCTGCGCGCACATTCCGATCGCGATCGAACTGCATCATTTTTAACAGCGCCGCCAAAGCTTCCGCAGTTTGAGTCTGCCGCCATCCCATCACCACGAACCGCACAGTAAACTCCCCATCGTTCACTTTCCTCACCAACATCGGTAGCGCCACCGCAGAAGCGCCCTTTCTCACAGCAGTTACCCCCGGCAGCCTGTCTTGAGAATCCGAATTTTGCAGCGCTGCTTGGATTTCCCTAATTTCCCTCGCCCCATTAAAATATATTTTTGTTACTTTTATTTAAGATATTAGCAAAAAGTGCCTGATTGTGGGAAAGTAATCAACTCAGTTATTAGATTGTGTCGGCAAATTAACAGCCTCAAACTTAAACACGAGAAGAAGTTCAGAAAGTAATTGGTGAATTAGATCGATATTGGCAACCGCTAATCGACGATACTCTGGAAATGACTCAAAAGGTAAAAATGCCCCAGCCAAAAGTGATGAAGCAGTTAAAAACATAATCCAGAGATAGTTTATATCGACGCGGCGCGAGCGAATTTGGGAGCGCCACAAGCTGCCTAAAAACAAGATTAATTACGGTTCTGTATGGTCTTCTGTTTTTTTAGGTTTATCTACTTAATTGTACTGTTTTCTTTCGCCGCCTATTATCCCTAGCCCCACTGCTTGAGAAGGGTGGACAAGATTCCGGTTGGAAGTTCCTCGATAAGTAGGGGAACTGAGGGGAACTCGACTCTCTGGCAAACATTCATAGAATTGCTACGATCGCAGAAGGTGAAAAATTTACTCCTTATCAACTTTCAAGAGTACAATTAGTAGAATTTTTGATAAATCTCAACCCTCACGATTGTCCCCCTTGATGCAGGCAGTATGGCTCTCTATAATAATAATAATAATAATAATAATAATAATAATAATTTAAAAATCGCTCGATCGCACGCGCAGACTGCCTCTCAATATATCCGCAGGTAGATGGTTAATCATTTATTTTAGGATTATCAATTATTATAATAAATATAAACTCTAAAATAATACTTGGTCAAAAAAAGAATAAACAGGGTATAAAAAATGACAAGAAAAAATAATTCCAAGAAATCTCAACGTAAAGTTGGTATCCAAGTCCATCGCAAGCAACAAAACAATCAAAACGACTTATTTCCTGTAGTCGGAATAGGAGCTTCTGCAGGTGGATTGGAAGCCTTTATGGAATTACTGAGCCATTTGCCGATCGATACCGGCATGGCCTTTGTAATAATTCAGCATATGTTGCCGAGTCAGGGAAGTGTGTTGAGTGTGATTCTGGCTCGATCGACCCAGATGCGCGTGCATGAGGTGACAGATGGGATGCTCATAGCACCGAATCAGGTGTACGTTATCCCCGCGAATTTCAGCATGACCATTGAGGGCTCACTGCTGAAGCTAAAGCCTCGCGGCAGACGAACCGGGGTATTTATGTCCGTCGATACTTTTCTGTTATCCCTCGCCGAAGAACGGGGGAACAAATCCATTGGCGTCATTTTGTCCGGGGGCGACGGCGATGGTGCCCAAGGGTTAAAAGCGATTAAGGCTGCCGGTGGTATTACTTTTGCCCAATGTGAAAATTCGGCACAAGTTAGCTGTATGCCGAATACTGCGGTGGCTACGGGTCAGGTAGACTTTATCTTGACACCGGAAAAAATTGCCCAGAAAATAGCAGAGATCGGCCGTCATCCCTACATTGCCGCTCAGCCTGCGACAGAATCGACAACCAGCGAAGAGACGATCGCAAATAAAGATGCGATCGCCATTATCTACAGTTTGCTGCGGGCTGCTACAGGAGTTGACTTCACTAACTACAAGCAAACCACCTTGAAGCGGCGGATAAATCGGCGGATGTTGCTCTACAAGCTGGAACGGATCGAAGATTATGCCGAATATCTTCAAAACGCCCCGACAGAAGTAACGGCGCTGTATCACGATGTCTTAATTCATGTCACCAGCTTTTTCCGCGACCCCGAAAGCTTTGAAGCCTTAAGCACCAATGTTTTTCCCGCAATTGTCAAAGATAAATCGCCGAAAACACCGATCCGAATTTGGATTGCCGGCTGTTCAACAGGTGAAGAAGCTTACTCGATGGCCATCTGCTTGCTAGAGTTTTTAGCAGCTCGATCTACTAACCTGTCGATTCAGATTTATGCCACAGACATCAGCGAAAATGCGATCGTGAGCGCCCGCACTGGCTTTTATACCCGGGCCCAAGTCGCGAATGTTTCAGCCGAACGCCTGCATCGGTTCTTTGTCGAAGTCGAGGGCGGATACCAAATCGCTAAGCCCGTGCGGGAACTCTGCGTCTTTGCCAGACAAAACCTGATCGCCGATCCGCCATTTTCCCGGATGGATTTGATTGCCTGTCGGAACGTGCTGATCTATCTGGGACCAGAGTTGCAGAAAAAACTGCTGCCACTGTTCCACTACGGGCTTCGACCCGCGGGCTTTTTGCTGTTAGGCTATTCGGAAACGGTTGGTGAGTTTTCAGAATTCTTTGCGGTATTCGACAAAAAGAATAAAATTTATACTAAAAAACAGCGATCGGATTGGCTCAGCATGGATTTAAATGTGAGCAACTATCCTCTGAAAGCCTCCAACCTTCTACCGCAGCAGACCGAAAGATGGGAGGAATTCGAAATGGAGAAAGAGGCCGATCGCATTGTTTTGAATCACTATGCCCCTGTCGGGGTCGTGATTAACTCAGCCAGCGAGATTCTGCAATTTCGAGGACAGACGAATCCCTACCTAGAAGTCGCTCCCGGTAGGGCGAGCTTTAACTTGCTGAGAATGGCAAAAGAAGGATTGCGCGTGGAACTGCAAACTGCAATTCAAGAAGCCTCACGGCAGAAGCAATCGATCGCACGGGCAGGCTTGCAAGTTAAAGAGGGCGAGATCGTCCGGCAGGTCGGAATTAATGTGATTCCATTCCAAGCCGGCGCTGTGGCAAAAGACTATTTTTTAGTGTTGTTTCAAGAGGAGTCCCCGACGATCTCTGCAATGCCTGCTGCAGACGATAGTAGAGTCAATTCCGATCCTTTACAGTCTGAAAGTCAGGAGATTGCAAGGCTGCTAGAGGAACTGAAAACCACTAAACAACATCTCGGAGCGATCGTCCAAGAACATCAAGCAGCTAATCAAGATTTGAGAGCCGCCAACGAAGAGATTTTGTCGAGCAACGAAGAGTTGCAAAGCATGAATGAGGAACTCGAAACGGCAAAAGAAGAGATTCAGGCAACCAATGAAGAACTCAACACGATTAATGACGAATTGCAGCGGCGCAATGTTGAATCCACTCAGGTGAGCAACGATTTAGAGAATCTGCTGGCCAGCATCAATATTCCGATCCTGATGCTGGGAAGCGACCTGCGAATCCGCCGGTTTACTCCTGCAATCGAAGGTATCTTCAACTTAATTTCTAGCGATGTCGGGCGGTCTTTGAGCGACATCACTCACAAGTTAATAGTGCCGGACTTAGAACAACGGATTTTAGAGGTGATCCGCACGCTCAATTTGAAAGTTCAGGAGATTCAAGATCGAGACGGTCGTTGGTACGATTTTCACATTCGACCCTACCGGACGATCGACAACAAGATTGATGGCGCTGTGCTGATGTTGGTGGATATCAACGAGCTAAAAGTGAGCGCCCAGCAGTTAATGGAAGCGAAAAATTACGCCGAAACGATCGTGGAAACCGTGCGGGAACCGTTGCTAGTGCTAGATCTCGACCTGCAGGCGATCACCGCCAACCGTTCTTTCTACGAGACGTTTCAGGTGATGCCGAGCCAAACTGAGCAGCGCTCATTGTTCGATATGGGTAATGGACAGTGGAATATTCCCGAGTTGCGATCGCTCCTAGAAGAAATTCTGGCAGGCAACCCCGAGTTTAAAGATTTTGAAGTCGAGCATGACTTTGAGCAGATCGGGCATAAAATAATGCTGCTCAATGCCCGCAAAATGCCTCCGATAGGCGATACACAGATGGTTCTGTTGGCGATCGAGGATATCACCGAACAAAAACAGTTGGAGACAGAACGCAGCCTTCGGATTCAAGAACAATCGGCTCGTGCGGCTGCTGAGGATGCCAACCGCATCAAAGATGAGTTTTTGTCCGTCCTCTCTCACGAACTGCGGACGCCGCTCAATGCGATGATTGGCTGGGCACAGTTGCTGCGCCTGAAAAAATTTGACGAGGCTAAAACAGAGGAGGCGCTAAAAAAGATCGAGCGCGCCGCCAAAGCACAAAACCAGCTCATCGATGACATCTTAGACGTTTCGCGGATTACCACAGGTCAATTTCGGCTCAATGCTTCTGAAATTGAGCTGAATCCACTGGTTGAAAATGCAATGGAGGTGGTTCTTTTGGCAGCAGAAGCCAAAAATCTTCAAATGGAATCCAGGCTAACTCCTTTAACACTAAACGTATTGGGCGATCCAAACCGTTTACAACAGGTAGTGTGGAATCTACTTTCAAATGCGATTAAATTCACCCCAGCCGGGGGAAGAATTGAAGTCGCATTAGACTACATTGATGGCATGGCTCAAATCCAAGTTAGCGATACTGGTAAGGGCATTCACCCTGATTTTCTCCCCTATGTGTTCGATCGCTTCCGTCAGGCCGATAGCAGTTTCTCTCGCAGAGACTCTGGATTGGGGCTAGGACTCTCGATCGTCCGTCATTTAGTAGAACTCCACGGCGGTACTGTTAGTGCAGAAAGTCCGGGTGAGGGACAAGGGGCAACCTTTACCGTGAGGTTGCCGCTACGAACAGATATCCCAGAAAGTTAGACACTGATATTTACCAAAGACATAATTGATATCAATTCTGGTTGTACCGTCCGTGATTGTTGAATGTTAACTGTGCTTTAATTATGCAATTTCCGTAGACGTGCGTAATCGAAATGTTGGCAGTGGTTATCTGCGTTCATCGGCGTCGATCCGCCTTCATCTGCGGCAAAAAAAAGGCAATAATCTCTAAATAATCCTAACTCCAAATAGCCCTAACCAATAACTATTTAGCAACCTTAACCTCAGCGCCATCCTTAAGAAAACCAGCCCCAGTAACAACCACCCGATCGCCCGCCTTCAAACCCTTTTTAACCACCACCTTAGCAGCAGTCAAATCGCCCACAGCACCCCCGGAAATTTCCCCAACTTCCACCGGTTGAGCCTGTACCTTGTCCTCGCCCACAAGTTTATAAACAATAGAACTGCCGTCAGCTTGCGGCACAATAGCTTTAGCCGGCACTTTTAAACCTTGAGCCGTTGCCGTCGAAATAGATGCGCGCAAAAACATTCCCGATCGCAAAAACTCGCTTGCCGGCAAATCAATCTTCACCGTAGCTTGTCGATTTTGCGGGTCAACTAGCGGCGAAATCTCTCGCACAGTTCCTGACAACTTAATGCGCTTGTCAGAGTCAGAAGTAATTTGGACTGCTGTTCCAGGTCGGACTTGCGAAACCTGAGTTTCCGGTACTTTTAATTGCAGTTCCAGCTTGTTGCCGCGAATAATCGAAAAAAGTTTTTGACTGCCCGAAGAAACATCGCCAACTCGACCAATTCTTTCAGCCACAGTGCCACTATCCGGCGCTCGAACAATTGTTTGTTCTAGTTGAGTTTGTAACTGTTTGACTTGGGCATCATTGCTGCGGACACTTGCTGCGTTATTTCCGACATTTGCTCTGGCGCTGCTGACACTCGCTCCGGCCGTATTCACTTTTGCACGAGCGCTGGCGAGAGCGGCTCTAGCCGTACTGATATTAGCTTCAGCAGTAGCTACTTTAGCGAGAGAAGATTGCACTTCTTCCGCTGCTTTATTCTGTTCTTCCAAAGCTGTATTCAAGTCAGCTTTAGCTTTGTTCAAGTCTTGAACAGCAGTCTGCCGTTCTGTCTTGCGTCTTTCTAAATCTTGCTTACTAATTACTCCCTGGGTCGCCAAATCTTGGGTGCGATTTACTTCTCTTTGAGCTTGATCTAATTTAGCCTGAGCCGAGGCAATGCCTGCTTTAGCTTGAGTGACACCGGCTTTAGCTTGTTCCACACCTGCCCTTGCCTGCCCGACCCCTGTTTTGGCTTGCGCTGCGTCAGCGATGGCTTTTTCTACGCCAGCTTGGGCTTGAGCGACCCCGGCTCGGGCTTCTTGTTGGGCTGACTGAGCTTGCTCTACCTGAGCTTCGGCTTGTTCTACGGTAGAATTGGCCGATTGTACTCCCGCAAGCGCTTCGGCAATTTGCGATCGTAACACCGAATCGTCCAAAACCGCCATCGTCTGACCTTTTTCTACCACATCCCCTTCATTCACCAACACCTGCTTGATTTGCAAACCGTTGGCTTGTGGCAGTACCGGCAGCAAGTCGTAGGCTGCCACCGTGCCTGTCGCTTCCAAAGTTTCACCCACCTGGGCTGATTCCACAGGCGCCACTGTCACCGTCGCAGCCGTCGCCTGCTGAGTTGCCGATGGAATTGGAGCTGCCGGAGGTGAACTCTGCTTGCCCCCAGTCAAGTTTACTGCTAGCAGCGTTGCAGCCACCCCAACCCCCGCGCCCGCCAACAAGGCCGGCCACCTGATTTCTTTACGGGGCCCAACTTCAGTTGCTTCTGGTTCCCACTCTTCTGATTGTTCCCCCTCCATTTCTGGAGCTTCTAGGGCAACTTCTCGTTCATCTTCCTCACCGGATAACGACCAGCGAGAGTGTTCTGAGACCCCACTTTCAGGTACATCCACTGCTGAGTTCTTGTCACGTCCGCTCTGCACGGGGGGAAGGGGTTGCTTTTCTTCCGCTTCTGAAAAAATTTGATTGGTCACGGTAGTTCCTCTCGCCGTTATTAGCCTGTGATTTTTTGATTGTAAAGAAAGATTGCGGTTTTTATATTTGATTCATTTTAGCGGATGGCCTCAGCAGTCCCGCGTCCCCCTTTTGGGTGAGTGTGGTGCCCTTTCACATTACAATGGCGAATTGATCCGAGTTTGTACGATCGACATTTAATTTGATCGGTCTGTGGGGCATACTGAATATTAGAGTGATTTCGGATCGTGGGGTCGATCGGGCTGGCATTTGTGTTTCCCCAACTGGCTGAGCCGTCACCTATCTATCAATGCACAGAAAAGTCAGTCTAATCTTGAACAGATTATTCCTAATCTATACTCTCATGTGTTTATTGTATAATACGGCACATCTGATGAAAAAATTGTGCCACTTTATTTAAAAAAAATCAAAATGAATAGTCTCTTTTCTCCCCTCCAACAGTTTCTAATTACTTGGCTGCTAGTGCTAGTGACGGGATGGTTTACCCTAACTGCTGTCAGTTATGTTGGGGAACTGGTGAGCATTTTAGTAACAGCGGGACTCATTGCATTTTTATTAAATTATGCAGTAAAAAGACTGCAAGTATTTTTGCCGCGGGGAGTAGCTGCGGGGCTGGTTTATTTAACTGCGGGTGTGATAGTAGTAGTAATCGGTTTAACTATTGTGCCGCCCGTATTCAGCCAAGCGAGCCAGTTGGGGGTGAGGTTGCCGGAATTGCTGGAGTCGGGGCGGCTGCAGCTAGGTGAATTTCAAGCGTGGAGTGCCGAGCGCAATTTACCGTTTGACGTGCAAATATTCGAGCAGCAACTGTCAGCTAGAGTCCAGGGACAAGTCCAGGCGATCGCCGGTACGGGTTTAGGCTTAGTTGTAGGTACTGTCAACTGGTTTTTGGACTTAATTTTTATTTTGGTAATTTCCTTTTATATGCTCCTAGACGGGAAAAGAGTGTGGCAGGGTTTGACCAGCATTTTTTCCCCAGACATTCGCTATGTTTTAACAGAGACTTTGGAGAGAAACCTCCAGCGATTTGTATCGGGACAGTTATTGCTGGGACTATTTATGGCCATCTCGCTGACTCTGGCTTTTTGGTGGCTGCAAGTGCCGTTTTTTCTGTTGTTTGCCGTGTTTATAGGGTTGACGGAAATAATTCCGTTTATTGGAGCAACTTTGGGAATTGGCACTGTTAGTATAATTGTAGCCTTTATTGATTGGTGGCTGGCGCTGCAAGTGTTGGTAGTGGCGATCGGTCTCCAGCAAATCAAGGATAATTTAGTAGCTCCCCGAATTATGGGCAATCTCACCGGATTAAGTCCGGTAATTATTTTCACAGCTTTGCTCTTAGGAGGAAGAGTCGGAGGATTGTTGGGAGTTATCTTAGCAATCCCGCTCACTGGGGTTGTAAAAAGTATAGTAGAAATTGTACTCAATCCCAAATTGCCGCCCCAAACAGGCTCGTTTTTCTACAATCCTTTTAGCGGCGAGGAATTGGGGAAAATACCAGAAGATGAAACTAGAATAATCTTGGTCGAAAATGAACACAAGTAGTCTAATTTTTGTAGTAAGCAATTCAATTATGAAAACTTTTATAACTCAGAAATTAACTGTTGGCTGTTGAGTCCATTAAGAACAGACTAAAGTCTCTACAAAGAACTTTAGTCTTTATTACTAACCCACTTAAAACTCAAACCTAAAAACTTATGAACTGGTGGCAAAATCTTAGAAACAATCCTCTAGCTCGGTTGGGAGCCGTGCTGCTGTTAATTTTTTATACAGTCGCGCTTTTAGCCGAATTTGTGGCACCTTACGACCCCTACGACTCTCAATTAAACGGTTCATTGCTGCCACCGACTCAGATTTATTTAACCACCCAAGACGGGCGATTTATTGGGCCCCACGTTTATCCGACTACTCAGGGCCCGGTGGATGCGAATACCGGCGCTCGCGAGGTAATTGTAGACTGGCAAAAACCCTCTGTTATCGGTTTGTTTGTCAAAAGTTCTCCCTATAAGTTTTTAGGAGTTTTGCCATTAGACAGGCACTTGTTTGGTACTACAGGAGAAGGCCAAATTAACATTTTAGGTACGGATGAACAAGCTCGCGATCAATTCAGTCGCTTAGTACACGGCAGCAGAATTAGCCTCAGCATCGGTTTAGTAGGAATAGCAATTTCTTTTCCCTTGGGATTGTTAATCGGAGGCATATCTGGTTATTTCGGCAGTTGGATTGATAGTATTTTAATGCGTTTCGCCGAAGTATTGATGACGATTCCCGGTCTTTATTTATTAGTAGCGCTAGCAGCAGTATTGCCACCGGGATTGACAAGTGCTCAACGATTTATATTGATTGTGCTGATTACTTCATTTATCAGTTGGGCGAGTTTAGCCCGGGTGATTCGCGGTCAGGTACTGTCAATTAAACAGCTAGAATTCGTGCAAGCGGCGCGGGCAATGGGCGCAAATCCAATTTATATTATTGTCCGCCACGTTTTGCCACAAACTGCTACTTATGTAATTATTTCTGCTACTTTGTCGGTTCCGGGTTTTATTGTGGCGGAGTCGGTTTTAAGTTTAATTGGCTTGGGAATTCAACAGCCCGATCCTTCTTGGGGAAATTTATTATCCCTGTCTACTAATGCTTCAATTTTAGTGTTGCAGCCTTGGTTGGTTTGGCCTCCGGCTATACTGATTATTTTGACTGTGTTGGCGTTTAATTTATTGGGGGATGGGTTGCGGGATGCTCTCGATCCGAGAAGCATTCAAAGGTAATTGGGAGTTAGATATTTTCTAGCCCCTAAAAAAGCTGAAAACTTTTTGGAGTAAGTCAAAGAGGTCGATCGGTCAAAAATGGCTGAAACCCTTAAATATCCCTCTTCTGTCACTCTAGGCAGAAGAAAATAAGAATTCCCTCTCATTCATCAAGTAAGAGAAGGGATTTGGGTAAA
>NZ_JAUBQU010000090.1:0-27002 GCF_036701435.1 Microcoleus sp. Pol12A5 | reverse complement strand
GTTTCAAGTTTAAGTCTAGCTAGCTCAAGACTTAGCGTTACATAGTTTATTTTTTTCCTGTCCACCTACTTACAAAGCATAAATCATTTATGAATTTATTACTGCCTCCCCGAACTCGCGGGGAAGGTGGGGTGGGGTAAAAGATTTATGACTACTGCAAGGATTGCTATAACAGATTAATATGCGAATTGGTTCACATAAAAATCGTTTTCACTTGTTGGGTTAAATGGTCAATACTCGGAAGGCGATAAAAAATTTGTCCGGGTAATCTTGCTTGCAACGAATAGCTTCCAACTCGCATATGAATAGTTGGGAATCTGGAATAGCTGCCCTAACTAGCTTATGGATGTTGTAAGAATGGATGCGCCCCAGTGCGGGAGTTGAGAATCAAGCATCTATCGCTAATACTCCGATCGCACTTAACTCAAAGCTTTATCATAAATTTTTCCTCAATCATCTTCCATCAGGTGGATATTTTCTTATGGCATCAGACAGATGGCAAGGTTGGGCTAGTTAGATTAAATAGAGAGAGAAGCAAGATTTTGAAATGGTGAACAAAGACAATAGACGTTTTGCCTAAGTCGATTTTTAAGACTCTAAATTCCCATTGTCGCAAAAAGTTGATTGTTCAGAACCGGGAGGATTTTAGGAAAATCAAATCAACCACAACGGCAGTGACTGTGTTGAGTTCAACCTTTTATTTACCGGAAATTGCCGAATTCGGTACCCAAACATCCGGCATCCTGTCCTGCCCTTAACTGACTTTTCAGGAAAACTCTAATAGCTAACCACAAGGCGCTCGCTTGCGACAGGAAGACAAGCAGAACCTATTTCTTACGTCGTTTGCTTTGATGATCAATTCAGAAATAAGGTGTATATAATGAATCAACTGAATCAACCAGAATCCTTGTCGCAACCGCTGATCCAAAGCGATTTCGTTGCTACTTTTCGCTTGTTTAGTAGATTTAGCTTCTGGATACAGTTATTCTTTGGTGCTGTTTCCGGCATTGTTTTATTATTTGCTATGTTGGGTCGCAACATGAGCGAACAAACCAATAATGCAGGTATTGGTTTCGGAGTATTTTTAGCAATAGTTGGTCTGCTATTGCTGTGCTTTAGAATTTTTTGGGATTTTCGCTATAGGCTTTTAGGGCGACTTTTGCACGCAGAAAATTCCCAGGTATATCCCAGCAAAGAACATATTACTCACACCTTACGGATTGGATTAGTTTCTAGTTTGGTGGGGGTATTAATCGCGTTTGTGGCTTCTGAAGAAACAGTGGCTGTAGTTCTAGCGAAAACTCTTAGTCAACCGCAAGCGATGGCAGCTTATGCGCCAGAAAATGTGATTCGTTCCCTAGATATTTTTGTGACGATGGCTAACGTCAATCTGATTGGCGCTCACTTTTTTGGAGCTGTTACTTCTCTTGGGTTACTCAATTGGGTAGAAGAGTAGTTGGCAAAATTAGCGATCGCTAAAGGGAAACACAACTCCTATGCAGTCAAGACTTACAAGCGCTGGCCGATTTAACTAAGGTTTTTGGTTTTACACTGTCTTGGCAAAACAGAGCGAAGACAGTGCAGCTACAAGCTAAACAAGTTGGCTATTTTGATGAACATCTAATCAGAAATGAGTAGCGATTGTTGCCGCTAATGGTAGTCAGCTTGAGCAACTTTTTTTAAAAGGTAATTTATTTATTCTGTTGAGAGAGCTTCCATCTACATTTATATTGATTTATATATTTTTAACTGGGACAAACAAAACTAAGGCTCATATTCCGAAATATAATCTATAGCCGTGGCATTCAACTTCCTAAATAACCCTGTCAACGGGTTTCTGAACAAAGCCGTGTTATACAGTTTCTCTATTAGGAAATGTACTTAGCAGATTAGGTAAAAAACCCGGTTTCTGGCGCCCCTCCGTAAGTCTTATATATAATGAATTTTTAGGCGGGCATAAAAAATTCTCCTTTGAGGTAGGGCTGATGTTTCCAGTGTGGTTGCAGGCAGGATTTTGGGGTTTAGTGGGGGGTTCGGCGCTACTACTGGGAGCGGCGGTGGGTTACTTTGTCAGCATTCCCCAGCGCGCGATCGCGACAATTATGGCTTTTGGCGCCGGTGTGCTAATTTCAGCGCTATCCTTTGAACTGATGGATGAAGCTTACAAGCGCGGCGGTTTCGACTCGACGGCGATCGGCTTTTTGGGTGGCGCTGCTGTCTACACAGCCGCCAATTGGTTTTTGAGTCAACAGGGAGCAAAACACCGCAAGCGATCGGGCGCTTTGCACCCAGCTAAAACAGAGTCAGGCGATGGCGGATTAGCCATCGCCCTCGGCGCGCTGTTAGACGGGATACCGGAGTCGATCGTCATTGGTGTCAGCATGATTTCTGGAGGCGCTGTCAGTTCGGTGACAGTAGCGGCAATTTTCCTCTCCAACATTCCCGAAGGACTCTCTAGCGCCGCCGGCATGAAAAAAGCAGGGAGATCGATCGGTTACATTTTTGGAGTTTGGGGCGCGATCGCACTTATTTCCGGTATCGCAGCATTATTAGGATATACCCTTTTTAGCCACTTTTCTGCGGAAGTAATAGCCGCTACTACCGCCGTAGCAGCAGGGGGTATTTTAGCCATGATCTCAGATACTATGATTCCCGAAGCATTCGAGGAAACTCACGATTTTGCTGGACTAATTACTGTCTGCGGTTTTTTAGCTGCTTTTGTACTCAGTAAGTTAGCAGAAAGATAATAGATAATTAGCGATCGCTCATCACTAATGTAGAATTGCTCATTACTGAGAGTTATAGTGTTTTTGATATAGACACAGATGAATTGGATATGTTGCCAAGCTGTATCGAACCACAAAAAAGCTTATAATTCACATTAAAGTTCGCAGCCGGTCAAGAGGTGTTGGAAAATTTATGTGCGTCAACTTAGGGCAGATCCTGCACGAAAGCTACAAAATTATCGCTTTGTTGGGACAGGGAGGGTTTGCTAAAACCTATACGGCTGCACAAATAAACCAACCAAATCATCCTCTGTGCGTTGTTAAGGAAATTCCTTTTCCCTCATCTAACGATCGCCACGTCTTGGAGATGGCAAGAAAGCGATTTGAAAGGGAAGCTAGCGCTTTGCGCCGTCTAGGAAAGGACTCGCGCATTCCCGAATTATTCGATCGCTTTGAAGAAAACAACCATTTTTATTTAGTTCAAGAATACGTTCAAGGACATCCGCTCAATCAAGAACTCGCTGCAGGCGATCGGGGGAATGAGAAAAAAACCGTTGCTTTGTTGCGGGAAGTTCTAGAAATATTAAAATGTGTCCACCAAGAAAATATAATTCACCGCGATATTACACCTGCTAACTTAATTCGGCGCGAAACAGATAAAAAAATTGTTCTAATTGATTTTGGGGCGGTCAAAGAAATCAGCACTTTTACCTCTAACTCTACAGGTGAAATATTCACATCGCAGGCGATCGGCACCAGCGGTTATATGCCGGCCGAACAATACAATCCGCGCTCTCTCCCACAACCCTACAACGACATTTACGCTCTCGGAATTATCGCCATCCAAGCTCTCACCGGGCAACGTCCCACCAATCTGCCGCAAGACCCCGAAACTGGGGAAATTGTCTGGGATTACTCGACGCCCGATCGTCCTGCGGTACAAGTTAGCGACAAGCTCAAAAATATTTTAACCAAGATGGTGCGTTTCCACTTTCAAGACCGCTACCAATCTGTGGATGAAGTTTTGCAAGATTTGGATTTGTCGATCGTCGCACGGCCCGATTTACCCAAAACTTCGCGGAAGTTGCGATCGGGCTTTTGCTGGCTGCTCTTAGCTGTTGCGGGAATCGCGGCTTTTGGGGCGATCGTATTTTTAATCCCCAGAATTTCTCCGCAACCAACGTTGCCTACACCCTCCGCCGATGGTGTAAGTTCCGGCGAAAAACTCTTAGTGCAAACCTCCGCCCTGTGGTCAAAACAAAGGGGAATCAATGAGTTTGCCGACTCAAATTATCCCGAAGCTTTAAAATTGCTCAAACAGTCCTGGCGGGAAGACCGCAGAGATCCAGAAACTTTAATTTACATCAACAATGCTTTGCTGAAGGCAATAAATGCAGAATATTACACGATCGCAATTGTTGTTCCTATCCGCCGCAATCAGGACGGCAGCATTCTCAACGCAAATTTAGCCGAAGAACTGCTGCGCGGTATTGCTCAAGCTCAAACCGAAGTTAATTTAAGTCTCATCACACCCAATGACAGCAGCAATAAAGATTTTCCCGGTCAAGGATTTCTCGAACCAAAAGCTATTAAAAACAAAGGTCTCAAAGTCATCATTACTGATGACGGAAATATCAAATCTTACGCCGTCCAAAGGGCTAATTCACTGGTCGCCCAGCCCGATATTTTAGCAGTCATCGGACACTACACCAGTGACATGACTGTGGAAACAGTAGATATTTACAATCAAAATCAACTAATCGCCATTTCTCCGGGAAGCACCACAGAAGAACTGACGCGAAAACCGCGAAAATTTTTCTTTCGCACGGCTCCGACAACTAGCATAGAAGCTGAAGCTTTAGTAAATCAACTGTTCTTGGTCGATGAGAAAAAAGTTGCAGTATTTTACAATCCCAACAGTCCGTTCAGCGCTTCTTTGTGGGAAGAATTCAAAAAGCAATTTAAAGCAAAAGGAGGCTCGACTTTTAGGCTAAGTAATTATTACGATTTATCTAAAAATAATTTTAACGCCGAAGCAGCAATCAAAGAAGTTGAGAAAGCAGGAAAAACAGCCTTACTTGTCATTCCAGACGGTCAAGTCACTAATTCCCTAGAAAATGCGATCGAAATGATTAAAGCTAACGCCGATCGCAATTGGATTGTCGGGCCCTGGACTCTGTACGAGCCGAGAACGTTAGAAGTAGCAAAAGAGCTAAAGTCTATTGAAAAACTAGGAATATCCCTGTTTTGGCATCCGCTAGCAAGCTTTGACAAAAAGTTTCCTATAAACGCGGAAAAATTATGGGGAGGCCCGGTGAATACTCGATCGGCCTTAACCTACGACGCCGCCCGGACGCTGATTAAAGCGCTAGAAATGCAGGCACAACCCACTCGCGAAGGAATGCAAAAAACCTTAGCAGATCCAAACTTTAAAGCCGAGGGAGCCACGGGTATAATTGAGTTTGACTCAAAGACTGGAAATCGGAAAAATCCTCCCAAACGAGTAGCGCATATTGTACCCTGTTCTACAACAACATATGGCGTTACCTTTGTGCCTATCGAATTTCCCACCGCCGCAGCTGCAGGTTTAAAGTGCGATTGAATTGATATGTTGTGGCATTGTCAACAAACCTTTCAAGGGCTGGCAGGATGCCCAGCCCGCAAGAAAAATTACTCTTTGTGGAACAGGCCGAAAAGCGTTGTTAAGCATGATGCAATATGTGGGAGTAATTGATATCTTGTGGGATTGTCAACAAACGGTCCGGGACGAGTTTTACCAAAAATAATTGCCTAAAACCAAAAATCTCATAAACCCGCCCCCACCCGACGATAAAATCCTGGATAGAGAATTGTGCAAGATGTGCGAGTGAATTGATATCGTGTGCCGAACGCAACAATCCGCCAGATGTTTCAATCTTACAGCCGACTATTGTCACAGGTGCAACATATCAATTTATTAGATATATTAAACAAGGTTAGTTTTTTCTATAATAACGCTTATGGCTGTCAATCTCGCTTCCCCAACAAGTTCTAGTCTCAAACCAGAACCACAGAATATCTCAGCACTCAAACAAGTCTTCCAGACAATTGATGCCGATAGCTGTCCGGGTTCCTATAATTTTCATATGCACACAGTCTACTCCGACGGGCGATTGCAGCCAGAGAAATTGATGGAACAAGCCATAGCCGGAGGTCTCAAAGGCTTAGCTATCACCGACCACCACAGCACCCAAGGCTACGTTAAAGCTCAAATTTGGCTGGACAATTGGAAATTAAACCATCCCGACAAAAATAGCGAAGCACCCAGTCTCTGGACAGGCGCTGAAATTAATGCCGAATTGCTCAACAATGAGGTACACATACTCGGTTACGCCTTCAATCCGCAACATCCCAGTCTCAAACCATACCTACGAGGTAAAAGCACTGAAGGCACTTATTGTTATTCAGCAGCCAGGGTAATTGAAGCTATTCATGAAGCAGGAGGTTTAGCAGTTCTCGCACATCCTTGCCGGTATCGATCGACTGCAGATAAACTAATCCCAGAAGCAGCCCGTTTCGGCATTGACGGTGTAGAAATTTACTATGCTTACGGTAATCCCAATCCTTGGAAACCCAGTCCCATACAAACTGCTTTAGTCAAAGAGTTAGCAGAAACTTATGGTTTGTTGGGAACTTGTGGCACCGACTCTCACGGCCTGAGTCTTCTAGTCCGAATCTAGATAGTTCGGAAATAAGAAGTGCTTTATCCTGTCATTACCAGTATAAGGGTTAGCGGATATATTTCTGATGAAAGCAATCACAATGAGTCGAAAACAAACAGTTTATCAGGTCATATTATGTCCGCTAAAATGACTACTATAAAATTGTTTGGTAGTGAGGACTTCAGTCCTCATAAAAGTCTGTGAACTGAAGCTTTCACTACTTTCCTTATAACGGCTATTTGACGGGAGGTGATATCATTTCGATCGCCACGACGAGCTTTCGCCTTCCAAAAGAAAGCAATTGCCAAACCAGGTAATATGGTTGCAACTCCGAGAGACATTGCGCCCTAAAAACCAGTCGCCCTTCTACCGTTCTGGGAACAACTGACAGGCCCGGTTAGTTGGCTGATTTGCCCAATCCAAGCGAGAATTCCCAAATCGATCCATCCAACCTTCCAAATAAGCCCGATTAGCCTTCTTTTCCTCTGGATCTGAGGTATTCATTGGATGAGGTGCTAAACCCAAAATAGTCGCCGTCGTCACGCAAAACATCGACTTTTGAAAACTCTGACAAATTTGCACCCGCACATCGTCTTCGCCGCGACAGCTAGTGCGATAAACTTCGTGCAAATACTCCGGCAAATAATGACGCATATCTTGCATCAATTGAGTTGGCGGAATCCCTGCACCTCCAATCGGTAAAGGGTCAGCAAACAAAGCCCCGTAGGCAAATTCTCTTTGTTCTTCCGGGATTTGATGAGCTTGAGCGTTGTAGGAAACTGTACCAAAAAACGCAGTGCCCCGAAAGAAAATTGATTCTACATAAGGCACTGCTACATCTGGTAAAAATGTTAAGTTAGCCGAGGCCGGAATGATATCGTAGACTTGACCGCCAATCTTGACGCTGTAGGTAATTGGCAAACTAGCGGCGCTAACCAAACCTGCTAAGACAAAATCAACTACGTCTGCGATCGACTTAATTTTCCCGGCTTCGTAGGAATCAGATAAGTCTATGAACAAATCGCTCATTACCCGCCAAAACTGACCGAGACCTGTGTAGTAAGCCAGCATCCGCACTTGTTCAGGCAAAAAATTAGGAAATGCTTTGTTGAGTCCCTGCATGAAAAAATTGCCTTTCAGCTTAGCAGCGATCGCCTTTTCGACCAAACTGCTAAATTCCGGGGAATCCAAATAACTGTCCAAACCGCCGCCGCCGTGCCAAAGCATTGTTCTCATGCAATACTCAGCATACTCAAAATTTATGCGATCGTGCCATAAATAGCGCATTAATTTGGGTACGGTCACATCTCCGTTGAAATATTTAAAAAACGGGAAAAGCACTAAAAACTGTTCTTCTGCAATATAATTGAGATTGCGAGAATAGGCGTCTAAAACAATACCATAACTTTTCAGCACGCCGACAACTTCAACTACATTTTCCGTAGAATCAGGCAGTAAAGCTTTGCCTGATTCTAAAAGGTCAATGTATGCGGCCAGGGGATGGGAAGAGGGTTTTAATACGGTACTTTTCATTTTTATTGAACCTTAATTGAAGGAAGGCACGACAAGGATTTGAACACGGATACACTGATGAATGGAATAGGTAGGGACAGGCCAGTGCCGTGTCCCTACAGCCGTCTGCTGTATTTCATGGTATTGAAAACTGCCATAGGACTTTAGTCCTATGCTACGAACCTAGGTCATATTTTATTTCAAGTTTTGAGCAATGACTTTAACTTGGGGTGGCACATTAGCTACCATTCCGATCGCAGTTTTTTCGCTCAAAGCAACTAAAACTCCCGGCTGCACTCCCATGATGGCGATAATTATTGCTAAAATCAGCGAAGGGATGCGATCGCGCCAGCGGACTTGCGGCAAATTTACCACCACATCCGAAAGGCGGCCGAAAAAGGCGCGGTTGACCATAATTAAAAAGTAAACAGAAGTTAAACCAGTCCCGATCATGCAGAGCAAAGTTTGCACCGGAAACACTGGCAAACTGCCCCGGAATATCAAAAATTCCGCAATAAATCCAGCCAAACCCGGAATCCCCGCACTTGCCATCACGCCGAGGATCATTAAACTGCCAATCATCGGCAAACCGCGGTCGGGATTGAATAAACCTTTGAGCACATCGATGTTCCGAGTGCCGGATTTTTTGTAAACAACGCCGACACTCAAAAATAGCAGCCCCGAAATTAAACCGTGGCTAACCATTTGCAAAACAGTTCCCAACATACTAATCGGAGTAGCTGCGGCGCTAGCTAACAAAATGTAGCCCATGTGAGCGATCGAACTGTAAGCTACAATTTTTTTCATATCTTTTTGGGCGATCGCGCAACTCGCCCCGTAAAGCACGCTTACCACAGCCCAACTCGCCAACCAAGGTGCCGCCACCGCCCACGCATCGGGAAACAAACCCAAACCAAAGCGCAGCATCCCATAAGTTCCCAGCTTCAAAAGGACCCCCGCCAGCAGCACCGAAACCGGCGTCGAAGCTTCTACGTGAGCATCCGGCAGCCAAGTATGAAAAGGCACCAAAGGCATCTTAATACCAAAAGCCAGCAACACCCCCGCCAGCAAAATAATTTGCCTTACCAAAGGCAAGGGCAATCCTCCTTGCAAATGGGATGCGCCCGCTGCACCAACAATATCGAAACTCGAAGCACCGCTAAGCCAACCAGTGCCCAAGAAAGCAGCCAGCAGCACAATTCCCGCAAATGCAGTATAGATTAAAAACTTAGTAGCAGCATAACCTCGGCGCTCGCCTCCCCAAATCGCAATTAACAGGTAAAGCGGAATCAATTCTACCTCAAAAAACAGGAAAAACAGCAGCAAATTTTGAGATAAAAAAGCCCCTGTAACGCCGCCACTAATTAACAGAATCAAAGAATAATAAAGTCGAGGTCTGCGGATCGACTCATCCGTAGCGTAAATAGCTATTCCTGTCAGCAGAGTATTTAAAATTACCAAAGGCAGAGCCAAACCATCAACACCGAGATTGTAATTCAATCCCAAAACATCTATCCAAGGAATGAATTCCCCAAACTGCAACTGACTGGTACTGGCATCAAACTGAAATGCCAAAATCACCGAGAGAATAAAAGTTATACCCGCAATGGCGATCGCGACATTCCGAACTATTTTAGAACTCACTGAACCGGGCCAGAGTCCAATCAGGGCAGCAGCCAACATTGGTATCCAGATTAAAGCACTGAGCATCAATTAAAACTTTCCTTTGTTACACAGTATTTAGAGCTATATTTAACATTAACGCATAGCCACTACATATAGAAGCACTCGGCTAATTTTCTTGTTAACATAGATTCCAATGTCTCTGGAATCCTCCTATGACCTCAAGTCTTACAGATCGAGAAGATTTGCAAATTAAATCCGGTTCTCCTTCCACCCGCCTCACCGTTACGGACTTGGAAAAACTGCAAGCTATACTCTCGGAAGCAAATCTAGACTACCAATTAGAACTGGTAGACGGGAAGATTATCATTATGGGCCCATCAGACATTGTATCGAGCGAAATAGGAGCAGAGTTTGGCAGACTTTTGCTTAACTGGGTCAAACCTCGCAAACTCGGACGAGTTTTTGAGTCCAGCGGCGGGTTTATCCTTCCCAATTCCGATCTCAGAGCACCCGATGTTTCGTTTGTGACAGCCGATAGCCTCAAACAAAGTAAAAGGTATTTTGCCGAACTTGTTCCCGACTTAGTGGTAGAAATCAAATCTCAGTCGGATCGCCTCAAACCCCTCCGAGAAAAAATTTTATCATTCATCGAACTCGGAGCCAAAGTAGGAATATTAATCGACCCAGACAAGCGCACAATAACAATTTACACTCCGACAGCCGAGCCAGTGGTATTGAGAGACGGCGACATGATTTCAATTCCCGAACTTTTGCCCGGTAGGGAAGTTGCGGTGACAGAATTGTGGCCGATCGATTTTGAATAAAACTAGATAAAAAAGCAGACAAACCCAGACTAAAATCATCTGCGTTCATCCGCCCTCATCTGGGGTTAAAAATTAAATAACATCAGACCAAAAGCAGACAAACCCCGAAAAATCTGCCAACCTCTACAGTTTAAAACTGCCAAATAATCAACGCCAGCAACACAGCAACCCCCCCCGCAATAGTCAACACATAAAACTGCGACTGACCAGTGCCGGTGTACTTCAACCCTTCACCGCTGAAAATTGTGGCAAAACCGAACAAATTCACCGCCCCATCCACCACATACTTATCAGTCCAAGCGCTGATTTTAGAAATAAAAGCCACAGCCCAAACGACAGTCAAGCGGTAAACTCGATCGATATAAAAATCGTAAGCAAACAAATCCTGCAACGCCGGCACCGGCAGCCGTACAGGTCGAGGTAATACCCCGTACCAATAAATCGCCACCCCAACCGCAACGCCAATCAACCCAGATAACAACAACAGCGGCGTATCCAGCGTCTTCAAAAGCAAATTTAAAGCATCAAAATCTCCCGTTTCGGCCCAAGGCCCAGTCCAACTAATTAATAGTTGCCACTCCTGCAACATCCAAGGCACTAATAGCCCCATTACCGTCAAAATTACCATCGGCAAAGCCATCGGCCAACCAACTTCTGGAGCTCTGCGAGTTTTCGGCTGCGGTTTTCCCACAAACACTAAACCGAATATGCGAGTTAAATTTAGCGCTGTCAAACCGTTAACTAAAAGCAGCACTATTACCAGCCACAAAGGCACCGTCCAAAAACCGTTGAGCCAGCGTCGCATCGCCCAAAAGTTGCCCAGAGGCAACAGCGCTACCATCCCCGCAGCGCCTACTAAATAAGCGGTAGTTGTGGCAGGCATCTTCGACCACAACCCACCCATTTCTGTTAAATCTTGAGTGTTAGTTGTGGTAATAATTGACCCTACGCTCATGAATAATAGACCTTTGGCGATCGAGTGCGCGAAAAGCAACAGCAAAGCAATGTCAACTTGATTTAGCCCCACGGCGATAAACACCAAACCCATAGAAGCGCTGGTAGAATGCGATAGGGCTCTTTTGATGTCGATTTGGGCGATCGCCACCAAGGAAGCGCCAACAGCCGTTACCGCACCCAAAACCACGAGGACCGCATCTGCGACCGGGGAAAGCGCTAAAACAGGCTGAAGTTTAATCAAAACATAAGCCCCAGCGCCCACAACTACGGTATTCCTCATAATCGAAGCCGGGTTGGGCCCTTCCATCGCCTCATCAAGCCACAAATGGAACGGAAATTGAGCGCACTTTGCCGTAGGTGCGGAGATTAAAGCCAAACCTAAAAGAGTCGCCACTACAGGAGACAAAGTTGCAGTTTCAGCCCATGTTTCCAAATCGGAAAAATTTAAACTTCCCGCTAAATTTGAGAGGGTCACTACTCCCATCAGCAGTGGCACGTCTCCTACACGCTTTGTTAAAAACGCATCTCTAGCGGCTGTTACTACCAGGGGTTGAGCGTACCAAAACCCTACTAGCAAGTAAGTTGAAAGCGTCAGCACTTCCAACAAAGCGTAAGTTATAAGCAGCGAGTCGCTAATGGCAATGCCACTAATTGCCGCTTCAAAAAAACCCATCAGCCCAAAAAATCGAGCTAGCGCCCAGTCTTTTTCCATGTAGCCGAGAGCGTAAATTTGTGCTAACAAACTCAGAACACTAACTAACTCCATTGCTCCGACGCTGACGGTGGAGATTTCTATTGCAAAAGACAAATCTAAATCGGCTGCTTGCACCCAGTGCACGAGCAATTGTTGGGGGGGTTGATCCCAAGTCGCTGTAAAAATAACTGACCCGTGTATGAAAGCCAACACAGTCATCAGCAAATTGAAGTAAGCTGCCGGTCTCGGGCCTGTTCTGCGAACGGTTCCCGTAGACCACGGCAAAGTTAAAATTGCGCCTATCAAGCCATATAAAGGTACCCACCAACAGGCTTGGAGGAGAAATTGAGTCATTTAATTTATCCCTTAAACTTCAAATTACGGGCTGCCTTTATACAAAAACAGTCGCGGGCGATCGCGTGATACCCTAAAACTTTGACTAAACCCGATCGTATAGTTCTGGCAAAATAATTTGCACCCAAGATTCACTATACATTAAAGCATCAAAACTGAGAATTCTCTCAACACAAAATTACTTGTTGAGTAGAAGAGGCACTCCAAGAAAAAAATGCCTGCCGATGGTCCAAGACTGCCTTTTTTGCCGATTTCCCCGCGATCCCCCTTTTGGAATCCCCAAGTTTCCCGGCAGCGATCGGCTCCGGCTTTACATACCGAACTCTACTTTATATGGGTATTATTACTTACTTTAATCTCTCTCGCCGTCGGCATCTACCCCGCTCTATATTAAGATTATTAAATAAATATTAAATTATTTTAAGTAACATAAAAAATTTTAATTTTTGTTATTAAACATTATGATGTTAGTTTATATTGTCAAGGTGGACAGCTTCCCCTATTCTTATAGGATAGGAAGCTTTACACTGCATTACTAAAAAATGTGGGCCTCCCCGTCCAAATTTTTAGATTTCTCAAAGATTTGTAACGGTAATTTCGCTCATCCTCAAAGGAGATTCAAAAATGTCAATTGCCGTGGGAATGATTGAGACAAAAGGTTTTCCCGCTGTTGTGGAAGCTGCCGATGCTATGGTCAAAGCTGCCCGCGTTACCCTCGTGGGCTATGAAAAAATTGGCAGCGCCCGCGTCACCGTAATTGTGCGCGGCAACGTGTCGGAAGTCCAAGCCTCAGTCGCAGCAGGAGTGGAATCCGTCAAGCGGGTGAACGGCGGAGAAGTCGTCTCTACCCACATCATCGCTCGCCCCCACGAAAACCTAGAATATGTTCTGCCGATTCGATATACAGAAGCAGTAGAACAGTTCCGAGGCTACTAAGTTCTTAACGCACAAAAATTTCTTTTAAGGAAAATTTGTGCAAGCGTCAAAAATTAACTGTTTAGTTCCCCAAATATTCAATCAGGAGTAAAACCAATGGCAATTGCAGTTGGCATGATCGAAACCTTAGGCTTCCCCGCAGTGGTAGAAGCCGCTGACGCGATGGTCAAAGCAGCCCGCGTCACCTTGGTAGGCTACGAAAAAATCGGTAGCGCTCGGGTTACGGTCATTGTAAGAGGAGATGTCTCGGAAGTGCAAGCTTCTGTCGCAGCCGGAGTAGAGTCAGTGAAGCGTGTTAACGGCGGACAAGTGATGTCCACCCACATTATCGCCCGCCCTCACGAAAATTTAGAATACGTGTTGCCGATTCGCTATACCGAAGCTGTAGAACAGTTCCGTGAAGGCGTCAGCGGCATTCGCCCTCTCAACAGATCATAAGATAGGCGATTCCCTACGGGATAGCTTCGCTTCACGGCTGTTAGGGGCGTTTGGTAATTAAAAATTAAAAATCGCGATGTTTTTGATTTAGCATTTTTAATTTTTAATTGAGGTGGGTATGGGATATTGGTTATTAGTCATCAGTCATCGGTCATGAGTGATTAGTTACTAGAAGAAGCTCTAAAAGGCGGACAGCGGACTGAGGAAAGCTAATTAAAAAAAAGACAAGTGACAGTGTAAAAATGACAATTACCAATTACCTATTACCTATTACCTAAAATGCAAATGGCCAAAGTTCTCGGCACAGTTGTCAGTACCCAAAAAGAGCCGACGCTGAGAGGATCGAAATTTCTACTGCTGCAATTCATTGATGAGGAAGGTTCGCCAGTTCCCGGCTATGAGGTAGCCGCTGACTGTGTGGGCGCTGGTATCGATGAATGGGTTTTAGTGACTCGAGGCAGCGCAGCCCGGATCGCGCCCGGAAGCGAAAACCGTCCGATCGATGCTCTGGTAGTAGGCATTATAGATACTGTCAATGTAGAAAACCGCCTCATTTACAGTAAAAAAGACGACCCATACGGCTAGTTGCAACCGTTAGCAGTTAGCAGTTAGTGGAAAAATAACTAACAACTAACACCTAACAACTAACAACTAACAACTAACAACTAACAAAAAGATTTTTCAGTTTAGGAGAACTTAATTTATGGCAGTCCGCAACGTTGCGGCTCCCCCGACGCCTTGGTCGAAAAACTTGGCTGAGCCCAAAATTCACGATACCGCCTTCGTACATTCCTTTTCTAACATTATTGGGGATGTGCATATCGGTTCTAATGTGATGATTGCCCCCGGAACATCTATCCGCGCTGATGAAGGAACTCCTTTTTATATCGGACAAGGAAGCAACATTCAAGACGGAGTAGTGATTCACGGTCTAGAACAAGGCAGAGTTACAGGAGACGACGACAAATCCTATTCTGTGTGGGTGGGGAAAAATACTTCCCTCACCCACATGAGTTTAATTCACGGCCCTGCCTACGTGGGCGACAACTGCTTTATCGGCTTTCGCTCTACGGTGTTCAATGCCAGAGTGGGCAACGGCTGCATTGTCATGATGCACGTACTAATTAAAGATGTGGAGATTCCCGCCGGTAAGTACGTACCTTCGGGAGCCATCATCACTAATCAGAAGCAAGCCGATCGCTTGCCTGACGTTCAAGATTCTGACATTCAATTTGCGACCCATGTCATCGGCATCAATGACGCTCTGAGAACGGGTTATCGCTGCGCTGAGAACATCGCCTGTCTAGCACCAATTCGCAACGAGAAAAGTACCAACCCAAATATGACTCAAACCAAATATTCTACCCCTGCCGGCACCCAATTGAGTCCAACTCTTGCCGATAGCATCCGCAATTTACTAGCCCAAGGATACAGCGTGGGAGCAGAACACGCCGACGCACGCCGCTTCCGTACCGGTTCTTGGCGTACTTGCGGCCCGATTTCCTCAACCCGCGACTCAGAAGTAATCGCGGCTTTGTCAGCTTGCATGGCTGAACACCAAGGAGAATACGTGCGCTTGATCGGGATTGACACCAAAGCCAAGCGCCGCGTACTAGAAGAAATCGTCCAAAGACCGGGAGACAACGGCTCTAACGGTTCTAACGGTGCGAAAACTCACCAATCTAACGGTAAAGTTGCACAAGCTTCATACCACAATAGCGGTTCCGTGTCGAATGGAAAATTGAGTGCCGAAACAGTGGCTCAGGTTCGCAGCTTGCTAGCTCAAGGCTACAAAGTGGGTACGGAACACGCCGACGCGCGCCGCTTCCGCACCAGTTCTTGGCAAAGCGGGGCTTCGCTGCAAGTCAGAAACGAATCTGAGGCGATCGCCGCTTTGGAATCTGTGATGAATCAGTACCCGGGCGAGTACGTGCGCTTGATCGGGATTGACCCGAAAGCTAAGCGGCGTGTCGTTGAAGAACTTATTCAGCGTCCAGACGGACCCGTTGCTCAATCGGCTAAGCCAGCAGCAACTTCGGGATACAAAGCAGCTTCGACTGGTTCGGCCAGCAGCGGAAGTTTGACCGGCAAGACGATCGACCAAATCCGCAACCTGCTTTCCCAAGGCTACAAAATTGGTACGGAACACGCCGACGCGCGCCGTTTCCGCACCGGTTCTTGGAGCAGTTGCGCCCCGATCTCATCCAACCGCGAATCCGAAGTGATTTCTGCCCTCGAAAGCTGTCTCAAAGAACACAGCGGCGAGTACGTCCGCTTGCTGGGCATCGACTCCAAGGCGAAGCGCCGGGTACTCGAAGAAATTATCCAACGACCTTAATTTGCCTGGTAATTAGCCTGTTTCTCCCGTTAAGCCCTCGCACAGGTGTCCACGGGAGAAATCCAAGCGGATTGAAGTTGGATTTGAGATAGTTGAAAAGCTCGATTGAGAAGGGTTAGTCAAAATCTAGAATCTTCTGGAACTTTCTAGAAAACGTTAAAGTATCGATCTTCTCAGTATTAGTAAATAATCGTTTATTAGATTGAGAGGGTTAAATTTATTAGTCGATAAACCCCATAATTTAAAGTCCTTTGATCTAAAAAAATAGCTCCTTTCATGGTGAAGTTGAATGTATTTATCGCCACTGCAATTAAGTAGCAACTCTCAGATTTTGATGAGTGGCGATGTAGTTGTGAATGAGGGTGCGGCGATCGCCCCTGGAGCAATCATGCAAGCAGATCCGGGCAGCCGGATCTCGATCGCCGCCGGTGCCTGTATCGGTATGGGAGTTATCCTTCACGCCCGTGAAGGTACTCTGGAAATCGCGGCGGGAGTTATTCTGGGTGCAGGGGTGCTGGTGGTAGGTGCGGGAACGATCGGGGAAAATGCCTGTATTGGGGCCGGGACGACCCTAATCAATCCTTCTATCGAAAAAATGCAAATTATGCCAGCAGGTTCTCTAATGGGAGATACCAGCCGCCAAGCCGCCGCAGCAGAAGCAACCGCAACAGCGCCAACAGCATCGCCAACATCACCCGAAACCCCCGAAGCCACTACGCCACCAGTCGATCGACCGATCGAGCCGATCGAGCCGATCGAGCCGATCGAGCCACCACAACCCGCCCAAACACCGCCTCACACTGCGCCAGAGACTGCCCCAGAGCCGCCGGAATCCACCGCCCCAGAGCCTCCCGAACCAGGGGAAACGCCAACTATTCTGTACGGTCAAGCTCACATCAATCGGCTGTTGGGGACACTGTTTCCGCACAGGCAAGCTTTTAATCGATCGGAGGAAAACGGCCAAACTCTATCCGGCGATTCCGGGTAGCCGTCATTTCGCCAAAAGGCAGCTATGCTGAAGGCAGATAGATCAAATATAAATAGGTAATCTCATATTATTGGTAGCTCAGCAATTTGTAAGGCCTTGCAGCAGCAATCTGTGTCTTGTAGCTAGTGCAGTCTGTCTTCTCATCTGAGAAACTATAAACTATCAACAAATTTTTATTTTGGGAAGTTTCTAAGGGTAATAGAAGATGGACGGACAAACGGATCGTAACAGTCACGAAGAACGATCGCAGCGCCAGGAATACTTCAAAGACACTGCTTTGGGTTTGGTATCCACCAAGAGTTTTCCGGCAATTGTGGGGACTGCTGACATGATGCTGAAGTCGGCAGGAGTGATTTTAGTAGGATACGAAAAAATTGGTTCCGGTCACTGTACGGCGATCGTCCGGGGCAGAATTTCGGATGTGCGTTTGGCTGTGGAAGCTGGAGCTCAAACTGCTGAACAGTTCGGGCAGTTTGTTTCTAAGTTGGTGATTCCTAGACCTTTGGCTAATTTGGAAGTGGTTTTGCCCATCGGCTTTCGGCTGACTGAACTTTCCGAAAGTGGCAATTATTCTCGGCTTAGCAATCAGGCGATCGGTTTGCTCGAAACCCGGGGGTTTCCGGCCATGGTCGGTGCTTGCGATGCTATGCTCAAATCCGCAGACGTACACTTGGCAGCTTACGAGAAAATTGGCGCAGGTTTGTGCACGGCAATTATTCGCGGTGCAGTTGCAGATGTAGCAGTAGCCGTAGAGGCCGGGATGTACGAAGCTGAGCGAATTGGCGAGTTGAACGCGGTGATGGTTATTCCGAGGCCTTTGGAAGATTTGGAACAAACTTTACCGCTGGCAAGTTGCTGGATCGAGCAGCGTAAACCTGTGATGATGCCCGTCTCGGTTAAGGAAAAGGAACAAGAATTGATCGAACTTCCAGATTTGGAGAAATTGAGGGTTTATGTCGAAGAGGAAATCAATCGGTAATTGGTAATTAGGCAACAAAAGTTTGTAGAGGCGTGCTGCTGCAAATACTGAGACGAAGTTTGTCAAAAAAATATAGAGTTTACTCGGTGGGACTGCTGGCAACAATTTATACTGAGTAGCGGTCTCAAACTTAATTGCGCGATCGAGCCGATCGCAGCCGCATCAAGAAACACACAGCACCAAGTAAAACTAGACTTTTAAGCGAAAGTCGATCGGGTAAACAATCGAACTGACTAATAAGTCAATCCAGCCGACGTGCAGAGCCTTTCAACAGGATTTAACTACTGTTAAAATAAACCAAAAATCCTGTCTAGGGTAGATTGCCGGGAATCATTTAAGAGTTACTCTGAGTGCGGGTGGATGCTCTTTCAACAGATTAACGGCTGTCGAACTCAAAACTGACTGCACAGGAATCACTCCCCAGCATCAAGCAATCCTGAAAGTTGACCTATGAACCTCAAACAATTTTACAAGCGTGGTTTGCACAGCGCTAAGAAGGGAAACTATGAAGCGGCACTTGAGGACTTCGATGAGATACTGCAAGTCAATCCCGCCGATGCCAAAGCCTACAACAATCGCGGCTTGGTTTACTATTACATGAAAGACTACCAAAAAGCGATCGCCGACCTCAGCAAAGCCCTAGATATCAATCCTAATTTCTTCGAGGCTTACTTGAATCGGGGCAATGCTTGGCGTCATCTCGGAGAACACGAAAAAGCCATTGAAGATCTCAACTGCGCTTTAGCAAATAAGCCTAACAGCCACGCTATCTACAACAACCGAGGACTTGTACTTGCTAATTTAGGAAATTACGAAGAAGCAATAGAAGACTACGATCGAGCTATATCTATCAATTCCCACAATTATAAAACCTATTACAACCGGGGGCGCGCTTACTACCTTTTGGGAGAAAAAGAGGCAGCAACGGAAAACTTTAACGAAACGCTGCGGTTGAATCCTAAATATATCAAAGCTTACATAAATCGAGGTCTCTGTTACCACCAATTAGGAGACAATACGCAGGCGATCGCCGATTACAACACTGCACTCGGCATCGATCCACAAAATGTTTATGCCTATTATAACAGAGGTTGCGTTCGCTATAAATTAAGACAAATGCAGCTTGCAATTGAAGACTTTGATAAAGCAGTGGAACTCGATCCGAACTATGTTAAAGCTTATCTCAACCGGGGTTTAGCGCTGTATAAACTTGGAGATATTACGGCAGCCAATAAGGATTTCTACCATGTAATGTGCATTAATGCTGAAGCTTATTTATACTACCAAGCACAGAGGTGTACGCCTGATATTAATTCGTACTTCAAGGAAGCGCCACAGGTCGAACTTAATAATGCTGCCGAATACTACAACACAACATTAAATACGATGTCAACTTCCTTAAGTTCAGCAGCATTAAACGCGGTATGGAATCAAGAAGATTTGGAGAACAGAGACTCGATTATCTGTGAAGGTGAATTTATTAATGATTGATTTAGTCAGTAATCAGGGATTTTCGGTACTTGGTCGGCTAAAATGTTACAATAATATCCAATTTTAGCAAACTAAGTACCGAAGAACCATAAACATTAACTGAAACTATTCCATAATGCCATTCAAGATTTTAAGTTCAGCCGTTCTCCGGCAAGGGAGATTTCAATTTCCGTTTAACACTTGAACAATTGAATCAGTAAGTTCCTGAAAGCTTGCTCTCCCAAGCCGCCCGACAGCAGCAAGGGCTAGGTTCTCTTCTATATGTTTTGGCGCTTTCATCCCTACAAGGGCACTCAGGATGCCAGGGGCGCTGCGGGTATATTGGAGCGCCCGCTGGCAGTCTGTCCGCAAGCTTTCGCCAAAGGCAGAAGCAATCTTTTCTGGGATCTGACCGATAACCTGCGCTTGACAAAGCGACATACTGGCGACCGCGGAAATGCCTAAGCGATCGGCAGCTTCCAATACAGAGACTTGTTCTCCTTCGATTGTTTGAGTTGGGATTAGCACCGCTTCCGGCATCCCCATATTCAAAGGAAGCTGGATAAACCGAAACCGATCCTCTTTGTGCCCAGCTACTTCCCGAGCAAGAAATTTCGCACGCGCCAGATCGATACGATCCCTTTGAGTTGGAGGTACGCGGAAAGCATTCCAAGTTGCCAGACCGTAATTAGCAATTTTTCCAGCTAAAACTGCACCTTCAAGTACCTCAAAAACCTCTCGCAACCGATTATAAAAAGTATCGGGTTCAACTTGAGAAAGTAGCTTTTCTGGATTGTGAAGATAGTAGACATCGATTGTCTCAATGCCGAGGTTGGCGAGGCTCCAATTAAGCTGATCTTGAATGTATTCTGGGTGGATGCAGTAACGCTCCTGGGCCAAATCTGCCATGCTGACAGTAGAGTTGTTTGGCTCGACGTACTGCTGATAAAACCACTCTACATGGTTTGGAGTTGGATGCGGAACAACGCCGCCTTTCGTACAGATAATTAGTTCATCTCTTGAGGCTTCTCCCGATTCCAAGAGACGCCGGATAGCCTTTCCAACACTCCGCTCTCCGTACTGGTAGCGGTAGTTGATTGCTGAGTCAATTACGTTGGCACCCCGCCGAACCGATTCCACTACAGCGGACGCCACAAGAGTGTCAGTATACTCATCTGGTTCGCCAAGGTAAGTGCCAATTCCAATCGAGCTGGCCACAAGCGAACCAGTTTCTCGGAAGTGATCGGCTGCACAGTTTTTGTTGTGCCGTTCCCTGTAACGCTGCGTTCCTTCTGCGGTAGCTCTGCCTGCGATCGCGATCGCATTACTACTTCCTAACATAAAAATCTTTTGCCTTCTGTTAAATAAACTAATCAGGAATTCCGCAAGTCTAAGTGATGCTTGATTTAAAATTCTCCTCAAAGTGAGCAAGGTAGAAACGCGATCGCTCGCGCCTCTACATTTTTAGACCAGATATTTGGGAGCCTCTATTAACTGGCGATCGACGAGATAAGAAAAATAAGTCCGAAACAAACTCGCATCCGCTTGCGGGCAGATAATGTCCGTTCCAGAAAGTCCCTTCAACGCATTCTGGCAATCGAATTGCAGCGTGGCAGATTTAGCCATTTCTGCTTCCGAAACTTTTTCGGAGAAAAGACCGACAAGCGGATACAACGCATTTTCTGCAGAATATCCAGCGCGATTGATTATTTCTGCTTGCCAAGCCTCAGACGAAACTCGTTTGATTGGATAACCCATTGAGCAAATCCAGCCCAGCAATTCACTCATTTGAAAGGACTGAGGGTTGACTAAATGAAAAGTCTTTCCGAGCAATTCTTTTTGCCTCGAAAGATGAACGATCGCTCGGCTCACATAGTCAACAGGCGCTACATTCATCAGCTTATCGTCATCGGGCGCACATCCAAGTTGCACGCAACCAGCGATTAACCTGTACAGTAAGTCGCTGGGATTGCAGGCTCCTGTTTGGCTGTCCCCAGAAATGCGACCTGGCCTGTAAATGCTAACAGGAATTCCGCGATCGCGCGCGACCTCTACTAACTTTTCTGCCACCCACTTAGTCTGAGTGTAAGCGCTTTTTAGACCCTCTCCCGGAGTGAGTTCGTCCTCCTCTCGCACGAGCTTAATCCCAGATTTTCCCATTGCCGAGAAAACGGAAATCGTAGAAATTAAATGGACTGGTTTTAGCTTACTTTGACTCGCCAATCTCAGAACTTCCTGCGTCCCCAAAACGTTAGCGGGTTTGAGAACCGAATAGGGATAAGTAAACTTGACAAACGCGCCATTGTGGTAAATGACATCAATTTTACTGGCTAAAACTCCGAACTGCTCCTCGGAAAGCCCCAAAAGTGGTTGAGACAAATCTCCAGCCATTGGGATAATGCGATCGCTCCTGCTTTCATCCCAAATTAAATAGGATTCGAGGCTGCTTTGAATCCGCTTTTTGGCTGATTCTGAATCGGCAGAACGGACTAGGCAATAAATTTCTGCTTGAGTTTGTTGCAAGAGGTCGCGGAGTAAAAAGGCTCCCAAAAAGCCCGTCGCCCCTGTTAAGAGAATGCAAGCTGGTTCAGTTTTTGCCTCGCTCAATGGAGTTGCAGGGCGAATTGCCGGATCTAAAACAACTTCAGCGTTAATATCGAAACTTGCAGTGCGATCGCCCGCAGAATCCGCCCCGTGCTTCACCTCAATATTCTTTGCTAAAGCAGCGATGGTAGGCGCTTCAAAAAAACGGCGCAAGGGCAATTCCTTTTGGAAAGAATCTCTTACCTTTGCTAGCAACTGAGTAATCAGTAATGAATGTCCCCCCAAATCAAAGAAATTGTCATAAATTCCCACTTTTTTCAGCCCTAGCAACTCAGCCCAAATCTCAGCAAGCATTTTCTCAATGGGAGTGCTAGGAGGGACAAAAGTATCTGCTAAATCGGCTCTCGCCGCCTCCGGCGCTGGCAGCGCCCGCCGGTCTATTTTTCCATTAGCCGTGAGGGGCAATGCTTTCAGTACGACAAAAGCAGAAGGAACCATGTACTCGGGCAGTTTTTCTTTTAAAAATGACCGCAGCTCGTTAATAGCGATCGCTGATTCCCTCGCGGGTACAACATAGGCCACTAAGCGCTGATTCCCCGGTTCATTTTCCAGTAGCAAAACTACTGCTTCGCGCACAGCGGAATGTTGAGATAGCGCTGCTTCTATTTCCCCCAATTCAATGCGGAATCCTCGCAGTTTAACTTGGCTGTCGCTCCGCCCTAAAAACTCAATATTTCCGTCCGGCAAATACCGGGCCAAATCTCCGGTTTTATACAGACGCGCTCCTGGTTCGGCGTCGAAGGGGTTGAGGATGAATTTTTCTGCGGTTAATTGGGGTTGGTTTAGATAGCCGCGAGCTAAAGAAGCACCGCCGATGTATAACTCGCCGGGTACGCCAATGGCAACTGGCTGCAAGTGCGAATCAAGTAAATAAATCTGCGCGTTATTGATAGGGCGACCGAGAGGAACTGTTTCAGAAATGCAATTTTCTCGGTCTTTGATGGGATAAGCCAGCACGCCTACGGTAGCTTCTGTTGGCCCGTAATGGTTGAAGACTGAACAGTCGGGGGCGTATTTCTCAATAGTTTCGAGCAAATTCCAACTTAAGGCTTCGCCGCCAAGGATTAATCGCTTTTTCGGCAAAACCTGCGCCGGATCAGCAGCAGTTAATAAAGCTTTTAGATGGGAGGGAACGATTTTGAGACAGTCAATGGCATGCTGCTGGAAGTAAGCAGCGATCGCCTCTGGATCGGTGGCGCGTTCCTGGGAAATTATGTGAAGGCTTCCTCCCGTACATAAAGCTGGAAAAATTACTGTATTTCCTAAGTCGGCTGCTAAGGTAGAAACGGTTGCGAAACTGGCTCCTGATGGCAGGTTTAGCCGTTCCTGAATGCTGTAGAGGTAATTGAGGAGCGATCGGTGTTCAATTGCCACTCCCTTTGGCGTGCCAGTGGAACCGGAAGTATAAATGACATAAGCTAAATTTTCAGGAGAGAGAGGAGGAGACGGAGAGGGGGAGACAGAGGGAATTTCTGCGTCTAAGCAAAGGATTTTTGCCTGAGTTTTTGGCAAGTTTTCGATTAGCTGTTGTTGCGTTAATAGCACTGCGACTCCAGCATCCTGCAACATCAAGGCGAGGCGCTCTTTTGGCATGGTCGGATCGAGTGGCAAGTACGCGCCGCCTGCTTTGAGAATGCCGAGCATTCCGGCGATCGCATCCACAGACCGCTCAGCACAAATTCCGACTAATTCTTCGGATTTAACTCCTAATTGTTGTAAGTAATCAGCGATTTGGTTGGCGCGGGCGTTGAGTTCTCGGTAGGTGAGCTGCTGATTTTCACAGACAACCGCAAGGCGCTCTGGTACGCGCTCCACTTGTTGCTCAAATAGCTGGTGAATGCACTTGTCTTTTGGGTAATCTTTCTGTGTTTGGTTGAACTCAACTAAAACTTTCTGGCGGGCGCGATCGCTCAGAATTTCCAACTCGCCGAGAGCGGTTTCTGGGTGATTAGCTGCACTTTTTATTAAGGTGTAGAATTGCTCTGCTAAACATTGGATCGCTTGTTCCCCTATCAAGGCCGGATCGTAGTGAAACTCAGCGATGAGAGCATCCTCTCGGCGCACGCAGGAGAGTTTAACTTGGAAGCGATCGCCGCAGACATATTGCTGGTAAATTGAGAAATCTACGCCAGCCGCCGCATACTTTTCTAGTTGTTCCTCAAACTCAAAACAAAATGGAAATCCAGGCGAGCCGTTTATATCTTCCCGGTTGAAATATTCCTGCCATTTATAAGCATCGCTTTGGGATTGCTGAATTTCCTGCCATAATTCCTGAAAGGTAAAATTTTCTTGCAGTTGGCTGCGAAGCGGTAAAAACTTGGCAAATAGACCGAGTGCTGGCTCTAATTCTTCATATTTGCGATTGTCGAAGGCGGTGCCCATAATGATTTCTGCCTTTCCCAACCGCCGCCAGAGCAACGTTTTCCAGCAAGCTAGAAAGAAAGCAGATATTGAGGTTTCGTAGCGGCGCGCGATCGCTTCTATTTCTTCTAGTAAACTCAGTTCTATTTTAACCTCAAAAAAATTCGGTTCAAATCGATCGGACTTGCTGCTATTTTTATTTTCCAAAGGCAATCTTATGCTGGCTAGGGCCGAGTAATCCCGATCGGTCCAATATTTTTTGCCCTCTGCCGCCTCTTCATCCTCAATTAATTCATTCTGCCATTCAGAATATTGAAGATATTGTACCACTTCGTGGGCCAGTTCCTCACCTTGCAAGCAAGCTGCATAACACTGGTTAATTTCTCGAATTAGATTTTTGATGGTGCGGGAATCGGCGCACAGGGAAGGCAGGCTAACAACCAAAATGTGCCTGTTTGCTGATAGAGAAATTAAGGATAAGCGCCAAATTGGATTTTGTTCAAAGTTGAAAACTGAGCGCTTTTCGTTTTGAAAAATTTCATGGAGTTTGGCCGCTTGTTCTGCCGAAGTCAAGCATTCGAGATTAACGATCTGCCAGGAAATTAAACTGCGATCGCCGATGACTTGAATCGGAAATTTAATCCCAGAACGTCGTTGAAAGCTCGTCCGCAAAATTTCGTGGCGATCGCTGACTTTTTGCAGCGCTTCTTTTAAGGCATTGGCTTGGAGATTCCCCTCGATCGAAATCGCACATTGAGCGCGATAGGCGGGACTATCTTGTTGCAACAGCCACAGATATTTTTGTTGAGGAGAAAGCCGAAATCCATTAATTGTTTGCATTGGTTATATTGCTTTATGTTTTAGGATCGCCAGGGACTTAAGTCCAAAGTTTATAGCTCAAGTCCGTTAAAACTCACATCTTGCGCCTTTTTCAAGAACAGGCAAGATGCCTGTTCCACAAAGAGCAGATTTTCTTGTGGGGTGGGCATCCTGCCCGCCCATAAAAAGCTGATTGAGAATGGTGCAACATATAAGTTAAAACAGACTGTGGTCAAGGCGTTGAAGTGGCGACTAATGCCAATTATCAATTCCTAGCAAAGTTGGCTAAAGCCGATTTTGGCGGGATAGAAGTCAGCTTTTAAATCTCTGCTTCACCGATCATTTCGCCCATCGCTACCACAATTTTGCGCGACCCGACAAATGGATTGCGGCTGTGAGCAGCCAACATATTATCTAACATTAATATGTCGCCAGATTGCCAAGGAAAACTAACGGTTGCCTGCTGATAGACGGCATGAATTTCTGCCATTACCGAGTCTTCAATGGGAGTGCCGTCGCCGTAATAAACATTGCGAGGCAGGTTTGCTTCTCCAAAGACAGATAATAAAGAGTTGCGGACGCCCGGATCTAAGCAGGAAATGTGGTGCAAAGGAAGTTGGTTAAAAAATACCATTTCTCCTGTTTTGGGATGCTTGGCGATCGCCGGCCTCCCCTTACGAGTTCTGAGCTTATTTCCGTCTTTCCACTCAAATTCTATGCCCGCTTGACGGCAATATTGTTCCACCTCAGTTTTATGCGCCGTTTTGAAAAATTCTTGCCAGCTTACATCGAGTCCGTCGGTGTAGTTGCGGACGTACATCAGTTGCTTTTTGGCGAATTTTTCTCGGAGTTTGGGGTCTAGCAACTGGTAAACTTTCCGGCAATCAACGATCGGGGTTTCGCCGCCTGACTGCGCCGGCTGAACGCAGAAAAACCAGATTTTCATTGGCCAGCGGTGCAGGTGCGAACTTTCGCTGTGAAAGAAGATGGTTTGGTCGGCAGGATAAGGGGTCGAACCGTAAACTTTTCCGCCGATTCCTTCGCGCGGCAAATCTCCGTACTCGCCGAACAGTTGCGGACAAATCCCCAAGGCAAACTGCTCGAAAGTAGAAACTAAGGGCTCGGTGAAGCCTCGAAACAAAATTGCACCGTGTTGCTGCAATTTTGTCTCGATCGAAGTTCGGTTGTTTTTCGCCCAGTCAATGAGATCGACATCGCTGGTAGCGGGTTTCATGACTAGCGGGAATAGTTCCCCAGGCTGGAGAAATTCGGTTTTTATCAACTCGCCGTCTGGCAGAGTGACTACTTTCGGTTTAACACTCTTAAACTTGCTAAAATTCAGCTTTTCGCGCTTTACTTGTTGCATTGCTTGTTGTTCTTTTTCCGCTTCTGTGAGAATTTCTAAGTTATTTAACCGAGTCTCAGGCTCCGCCACAATGCTGTTGAGTAAGGTTTCAAAACGGCTGGACATTTGCTCGATGGCGGCGGCCTCGAAAAGGTCAGTGTTGTACTTCCAAGTGCCTGCAATTCCTTGCTCGGTTTCTCCCACGAAGAGAACTAAATCAAATTTGGCGATGCCGCTGTCTTGTTCTAAGGGTGTCAAAGTTAACCCGCCTAGCTCTAAAGCAGGCATGGGCATATTTTGCATGACGAATAAGACTTGAAAGAGCGGTGT
>NZ_JAUBQU010000244.1:0-3069 GCF_036701435.1 Microcoleus sp. Pol12A5 | reverse complement strand
TGACTCTAATTTGCTGTTCATTGTTTTTCGTCAACTTTGCTCTCGATCGCTATATCATACATCAATTCAGCAACGCCTAATAAGTCTCATAGCTCTCAAGCGTTGTTGATAATTAGGTAGTTTGTGTGGGGACAAAGACATTAATTCAACAACAACCAGCCAATTACTAGATTAAATCGACCCATGATTCACCCCACAGTCCAATATAAAAAGTGCTATGTCTAGCATATTTTCTGTGACTTTCTGTTTTTCTACCTAGATATTCTTGAACTTGCTTTGACTTAATATCTATCCCTTGGATTATGCTAATGATAGCAAAATTAATAATTTACTCAATCGGTTGCCCGTTAAATTAGTCCTTTCCAAGTTATATCCTCAGCTCTTAAACCCACATTCCGCACCCCAACTGTCACATGGGGTGCGGGCGGGCTGTAAATTTCCTAGGATAGTCTAGCGCGAACCGAGCGATACATTATACCCCAATACGGTTCAGTTAAGAGTTATGCAGTGCTTAAAACAATAAATACAGGAGGATTCATTATTATTCCAGTACCTCTGTGTTTAACTTGTTTAGAGCGAAATTTTGAGACAGGCTTTTTCACAACTCTTGGGTTGTTTCTCTGAACCCTTTGAGGTAGAAGTTGGTCAAGTATCTCCAAAGTCAACCAATTCAAAAAAAGGGAAGTTCCTGTGGTTGTAACCGCTGAAATTTTGGGAGATCGCGACGAATAACTCGTAATGTTCCAGTAAAAGAAAGACGCAATGGTGAAACACCTGCGTTGCTTGCTGAAGAGAAAAATTAATGACCGTACAGCCCAATGTCCTAGTAGTAAGTAGCTAGACAAAATTAATTACATAGTTTTCTCCAAATTATTTCAGGATTTTTTCCACAGAGGTAACAAAAGTTCCCCAACTCTTGTAAGCAGATATAGCCATCCTAAATGATTTTCTATATATAAGTGTACTGATGAATTTTAGGAAAATCAAATTTATGTTCCTTAGTGAAAAACTCAAACAAAAATTTGATAATCTTAAAAGACCTACATAAATACCAATATTTTCTTAAAAAGTTTTTAGCTTGTAACCAAATATCTTCAACGGGATTCTGTTGGGGAGCATTGGGAGCAAATAAAATACAAGTAATTGACCAATCTGACGGTTCTTTATCACGATTTACTGATGATAAAAAATCTCTAAATTCTCCATATTTATGATAACTAGCTCCATCCCAAATCAAGATTATTTTCCGCTATTTATATTTATTTTGTAAGTGTTTTATGAATTTAACTGTCGATTCTCCATTCCCAGATGGATGACTTTGAACGTGAAATTGTTGGCTTTGATAATTGAGAGCACCAAAATAAGTTTGTCGCTCTCTTTCATTAGTAATTGGAATTTCAATTCTCCGATCGGATTGACCCCAAACGTAGCCAGTTATATCGCCATGAAGTAGATGACATTCATCTAAAAACAATACTATTATTTCCCCAGATTCTATGCCTGCCTTGTTTTTAGATAAAACCTTGTTAATTTGTTCCCGCTTTTTTTTTACCAGTTCTTCATCCGATTTTGGATTGACTTTTTGAGTTTTTTTCCAACTAATATTGGCGCGAGCGAAAAGTTCATAATAGCTCTGTTTGGATTTATATATCACACCAAACTCTTGCTATACATAAGTCACTAACTCATCTAAATTCCAATATTTTTTATTCTTTAACCACTCGACTACTACATCAGTTTGTCGCTCTGTCAAATACCCTTTTGAGCCTTTATATCCTAGTTTTAGTCCTTCGAGGCCTTGGGATTTAAAAATTTTTTTCCAATAACCAACAAAGAATTCACTTACACCTAACATTTTGCTGATTTCATGATAAAACTTACCTTCGAGTGCCATCCTGACAGCTATTGCCCGTTTTAGTTCTCTGGCATCGATATTGCTTTTAATGAAAGATTCTAAGTGGGCTATTTCTTTTTCCATATCTTTTTGTGGCAGTTGTAAGTTATTCATTTTTTTATTGTCATAATCAAGTATTGCATATAATTGGAGCCTAATATTGATAATGATTTAGGATTGCTATAAATACTTCATCTTATCATGTTTTAGGTTGAAATTAAGATGCGTTTACCCTGGCATCCGATGCAGGATAAGCGCATTTAATTTCTGTAGTTTAGACTAACTAAAGATGAGAACGGTGGCCCAAGAAAAACTAGAGCCACCGTTAAGGAGAGAATGAGGGTGAAAAATAAAAACCTATTCACTCCTTAAATGAACAGTGAACGATTAAAGGACTTTCGTCAAGAAGCATACGAGTTATTGGTACGAGGCAAGGATGCAACATTCGAGCTCATGGATGCAGTGATGACCACGCCCGAATTCGTCATGTTTGGCCGAATTTTCGCTCAATCCATTATTCAATCGTCAATGGTCAAGCGTTGACGAGGCATTGCAAGACTGTAGGCCAGACCGGAAAAAACTGATGCTGCTGTATCTGGAGCAATTAGAACAGCAAGTACCCGTAGCAGAACATCTGTTAGTGGCAATTGACCACACTGCATGGGGGAGACCAGATGCTAAAACATTAAAAGATAGAACCCATGAATATCAGGGGGGCGTAATTATTGGACAAGGGTACAGTACTATTGCGTGGATACCAGAAGCACAAGGAAGCTGGGCATTACCCCTACTCCATGAAAGAATTAGTAGTGCGTCTTCACCTATACTTCAAGCAGCTTCCCAACTCAAACTTGTCTGTGAACAGAGCGTTAATCGAGTCTTAGCAGTTTTAGATCGAGAATATGGCAATGCAAATTGGGTACTGGCTATAGCAGATATTCAAGCTGATTGTTTAATGAGAGTCCGAAAGAATGGCTGGAAAGTGGTCAGCACCACCAGCCTATAGTGGTCGCGGTAGACCACGTAAGCACGGGCAGAAAATGAGACTCAATGACCCAAGCACATGGCTCATCGCGGATAATGTGATTGAAATTGACAAACATTCACAGTTGGGACAAGTTCGAGTCAGTCAATGGCTTGACTTGCATTTTTATCGTGCCGCTGAACACAGAGTC
>NZ_JAUBQU010000089.1:0-27110 GCF_036701435.1 Microcoleus sp. Pol12A5 | reverse complement strand
TCAAGAAGGTTTTTTTAGTTATTTAGTAATGCACAAATTCACGTTTTTGTCAAATTAATTTAGATGCGTTTACCCTGCCACTTCTGCCGGATTGCTAGTGGGCATTATCACTCTGACATTTTCCAGCATTTACCGGGGCTTATATCAGCGCGAAGTTGGCCGAATTGAAGAATATGGAGGGCAGCTAGAACTGCTTTATCGCCGTCATTATCGAACTGCACAAAAAGAGTATGAACCTACCAAAAGATCCTGAAATTCCTCCACCAATTAATATTGTGCCGCTGATTGATGTGGTGTTCTCGCTGCTCACATTTTTCATTCTCTCTAGCTTGTTCTTAAGCAGCCCTGAAGGACTGCCTGTGAATTTGCCCAAAGCGACTGCGAGCCAGCCGACACAGACAACGAACCGAGTCACCATCACGATTGATTCAAAAGGACAAGTCAGTCTCGATCGTCAGCGCACAACGGTAGAGGCTTTGCCCGGACAACTGAGCGCCTTAGCTGCTACTCGTCAAGACCTGATTGCCGTGATTAACTCTGACGAAACCGTTGATTTTGGCTTGGCTGTAGCCGTTATGGATCGGGTGCGACAGGTTAAAGGAGTTAAACTAGCCGTTGCGACTCGCAGACCCCAATGATATCGATTCCGGTTGCACTCCTTATCATTGTTGACTCTTGACTGTTGACTGTAGAAGGAGGGGTCAAAAAAATGAAAATTGCGCGAATTATTAATTACGAGCTTGATTCGACTTTACGCCCGACTCCGGAAGCGCGGATTTGATATCATTGCAGCGCGGCCGGAATTGATATTACCTGTGGAAAACTTGTGGGAAAGCTGGTGCGGTCGATCGCCCGCCCATTTTTTGTGCAAAAACTGTTTCGGGCGATCGAGTAAAGTTTTCCACAAAGGGAGGGCAACTTTTCCACAGGTTTTTCCACAGGCAAGCTGCTACGCATAGAAATTGTCTGTGATCGGAGAGTTACCCGTTCGGTGATGCCGATCTTGAAATCGCTACATAGAGTCATTGGTGTGACAACTGACAACTGACAACTGACTTCTTCTCAAGTTTTTCGGCTGACAGCATTAATTCGATCGCTCAACTGACGCAAAGTTTGAGCCAAATTCGGGTCAGTGTTGCGCAACTGAGCAATTTTGTCGCAACTGTAAAGCACAGTCGTGTGATCTTTGCCACCGAATACTTCCCCAACTTTCGGCAAACTCAAACCAGTATGCTGCCGAATTAAATACATCCCTATTTGACGTGCCAGACTAATTTCTCGCCGACGGGAAATTCCTTTTAAATCTTCAATAGAAACATCAAACTCCTCAGCCACAACTGCAATTACTGCATCTGGCGTTGCCTCTACGCTTTCAGTTTGTGGATTCAAAACCGGGGCGATATTTTCCACGGTCATCGGCAAACCAGTAATGGAAAGATATGCTACCGCCCGAATCAAAGCTCCTTCCAATTCCCGAACGTTGGAAGTGTAACTAGAAGCAATGTATTCAATGACATCTCGCGGCAACCGCATATTTTCATACTCGGCTTTTTTCTGCAAAATTGCCATCCGAGTTTCCAAGTCTGGCAATTGAATATCGGCAATTAATCCCATGGAAAATCTGGAACACAAACGCTCTTGCAGGCGGGGAATTTGCTGCGGCGGGCGATCTGAAGCTAAAACTACTTGATTCCCGGCTTCGTGCAAAGTATTAAAAGTGTGAAAAAATTCTTCTTGAGTGTATTCTTTGCCTTCAATAAATTGGATGTCATCTATCAATAAAACATCTGCGGCCCGATAATGATCGCGGAAAGTTTGCATACTGTCTTTGCGAATTGCGGCGATTAAATCGTTAGTAAATTTCTCAGTAGAAACGTAAAAAATCTTGGCGTTGGGGTCAATTTCCAAGCGATAATGACCGATCGCCTGCATCAAATGAGTTTTGCCCAAACCGACCCCGCCACACAAAAATAGGGGATTGAATTCTCGGCCCGGCGACTCGGCTACCGCGAGGGAGGCGGCGTGAGCCATGCGGTTGTTAGAACCGACGACAAAGCGGGAAAATAGGTATTTTGGGTTTAAATTGGCGGGTTTGGGGGGGTGAAGCGAGTGGCTTTCCGGGACATCGGCGATGGGGGAGGGCCAAATTATGGCCGAGTCGCTGCTGCCGCCTGTTTCGTTTCCTCCGGCAATTGTCAAGTAAATGTCTACGGGATAGCCCAGAATTTCTGCGACTGCATCGGCAAGGATTTCTCTGTAATATTTTTGCAACCAATTGCGAGCAAAGGGATTGGGGGCGCTCACGATCAAACAGTTATTTTCGAGTTGTTCGGCTCTAGCAGTTTTGATCCACGTCTCAAAGCTAGGTCTGCTCAGTTGTACCTGGAGACGTTCAAGTATCTGATTCCACAGACTTTCGAGGGGAATGTCCACTGCTCACCTCTGCCGATCGGCATTCAAGATATTAATTCTACTCTAGAGAGTTTAGTCGTCAGATGCTAAAGTTTAAGGGAGTCTGCCGATCGCCAAAATTTTTGCGGCTCTGCAGCCCAAACCAGGTATCGGGGAGCTGTTCAGCAAATATTTAGATTTGGCAGGAAAGCCTAAAAACGTGGCCATGAAGAGTTCTACTGGCAAATTTTGGAAGCAACCGGCAATTTACATATTGCTGCTGGTAACGGGAGCCGGGGCCGCCATGTTGGGCGATCGTCTGACGGTTTCTCAATTTCGTGCAAATTCTGGGGATTCTGGACAAAGGGGGCTGGAACCGAAATTGCAACTGCCTCCTAATACAAAGGAAAAGGATCGAGTTAGCAAAGTCTTGCCGCCGGTTTCCTTGTCAGGCGACGCGGCTAATGTGAATTTTATTGTGGCTGCGGTGGCAAAAGTTGGCCCGGCAGTGGTTCGGATCGATGCTTCGCGCCGGGTGCAGCCGGGAAATAGAGGGCTGTCGCCGGAAGATTTTTTGGGCATAGAACCGAATTCGGGCGGCCGGGGCGGAATTGAACGGGGTACTGGTTCGGGTTTTGCGATCGGTGCCGACGGCGTTATTCTCACTAACGCTCACGTTGTAGAGGGAGCCGATACAGTAAATGTAACTCTCAAGGACGGCCGCAGCTTTCAGGGGCGGGTGTTGGGGGCGGATAAGGTCACGGATGTGGCTGTGGTGAAGATTGAGGCGAATAATGTGCCTGTGGTGGCGATCGGCAATTCGGATAAGCTGTTGTCTGGGGAATGGGCGATCGCGATTGGCAATCCTTTGGGTTTGGACAATTCCGTAACAGCGGGGATTATTAGCGCTACGGGGCGATCGAGCTCTGACGTGGGCGTACCCGACAAGCGGATCGGTTTTATCCAAACAGATGCTGCGATTAATCCGGGGAATTCCGGCGGCCCGCTGCTGAATGCTTCGGGTCAAGTTATTGGCATGAATACGGCGATTATTCAAGGTGCTCAAGGATTGGGGTTTGCGATTCCCATTCAGGCGGCGCAACAGGTGGCGAAGGAACTGATTTCGACGGGGAAAGTCGAACACGCTTATTTGGGAATTGAAATGGCGACGCTGAATCCAGAGGTTAAGGAGCAAATTAACAGCAACGCTAACAGCAGCCTGCGAGTTACAGTCGATCGGGGTGTGGCTATTGTTAGTGTAGTTCCTGCTTCTCCCGCTGCAGCGGCAGGTTTGCGGGCTGGAGATGTGATTCAAAAAATTAACAATCAGCCGATTATTCAGTCGGAAGCTGTTCAGGATTTCGTACAAAATGCTAAGGTTGGCGGTCTGTTGCAAATGGAAATCAACCGCAACGGGCAAATAGTTAATTTGACTGTTAAAACGGGAAGTTTGCCGGTTCAAAAAGTTAGATAATCTGTTGATGGTTGACAGTTGGCCGTTGACGGTTGACAGTTGACGGTTGACAGTTGACAGTTGTTACCAATTACCAATTACCAAGGACTAATTAATATGGCAGAAATCTTGCAAATTTCTCAATTAGGAAATCCCGTGCTGCGCCGCCCGTCGCAAGTTGTCGAGAATATTCAGGACGATCGCATTCAACAGTTGATTGACAGCTTAATCTTTACAGTACAGCAGGCAAACGGAGTGGGGATTGCCGCCCCTCAAGCGGCTCAGTCCGATCGCCTGTTCATTGTCGCATCCCGCCCCAACCTGCGCTATCCCCAAGCACCCCACATGGAACCCACAGCGATGATTAATCCCCGGATTGTGGCTGCATCAACAGAGACAGTCAAAGACTGGGAAGGCTGTTTGAGCATTCCGGGAATTCGGGGATTGGTGCCCAGAAGTAAGGCGATCGAGATAGAATACACCAGTAGAGACGGCAAACTCCACCGACAAGAATTGACAGACTTTGTGGCCCGAATTTTTCAACACGAACACGACCATTTAGATGGAATTGTGTTTTTAGACAGGATAGAAAGCACCAGAGAACTGATGGCAGAGGATGAGTACCAAAAGCAATTTGTTAATTTACTCCCTTCAGCACAAATCTGTGAGCCGATTTGAGATTTACTCGTTATTACTCACTCGTTTTTTGTAGCGCAGAGTCATTGAATCTATTACAAACAGTATGAATAGCAATCAACAACCTGCAAATCATCAGCCACAAATTATTTTGATTACGGGGAACATGGCTGCTGGCAAATCAACTGCTGCCCAATCACTTGCCGAACGGTTGCCCAAAAGTGTTCACCTGCGCGGAGATATCTTTCGTCGCATGATTGTGAATGGGCAGGCGGAAATGGCCTTAAATTTGTCAGCAGAGGCATATCAGCAACTTCAACTGCGCTATCACCTGGCAGCAATGGCAGCGCGACAGTATCTCCAGGCTGGCTTTACGGTTGTCTATCAAGACATCATCATTGGTTTGGCACTCAGTGAGGTAGTCGCCGCGTTTCATGATGTGCCGTTGTCTGCGATCGTTCTGTGTCCCCAGGCAGAGGTTGTAGCGGCACGAGATGCAGCAAGATCCAAGACCGGATATGCCAACGAAACAATGGTTTATGAATTCGATCGCGTGCTCCGCACCGAAACTCCTCGTCTCGGTTATTGGCTGGATTCAACCCATCTAACGGTTAAAGAAACGGTCGATCGGATTTTGGCAAATTTGCAAGAGGAATGAGTGAAATAACATCGCTATGTGCCTGAGCGCGATCGCTCCTAAATCAATCGTTTAAAGGGAAGATATCTTATACTTGACATTTAAAATTTGTGATATAACTATTAACAATAACATCAAAGATGTTGCGAACAGGAGAGCAAATGTCTATCAATTTGGAAAAAGGCGGGAGAATCAATCTCTCTAAAGAAGCACCGGGGCTAAAAAATGCCGGGATTGGTTTGGGATGGGATACCAATATTACAGACACAGGCGCAGCATTTGACTTAGATGCTTCCGTGTTTATGTTGGGGGCTACTGGCAAAATCCCCGGCGAAAAATACTTTGTTTTCTACAACAACAAGGAGTCGCCGGACACCTCTGTAATACATCTGGGAGATAGCCGAACAGGAGAAGGATTTGGCGATGATGAAACCGTTACAGTCGATTTAACCAAAGTCGATCCGGCGGTGCAAGAAATTGTGTTTGTGGTAACTATCCACGAAGCAGAATCCAGAAGGCAAAACTTCGGTCAAGTGCGGAATGCTTTTATCAGGATTTACGACACTACTACTAACACAGAGGTAACGAAGTACGATTTGGACGAGGATTTTTCTAGGGAGACTGCGGTAGAATTTGGCAGACTTTACAAAAAAGACGGCGAGTGGAGGTTCCAAGCTGTAGGACAAGGCTACAATTCCGGCCTGCAAAGCTTTGTAGATAAGTATGCCTGATAAAAGGTCGATCGATCCTATCTAAATAAATCGAGGGAAAATTCGGAAGCAGGAATGTTTCCCTCGATTTTAAGCAATCAGACTCATGAGGTGACAAACCAGATGGGAATTCAATTAAAGAAGGGCGAAAGATTTAATCTTTCTCAAACATCTCCTACTTTAACAAAAGTTGCGATCGCCCTGGGATGGGAAATAGCAACTCAACAAAATTTATCCAACTCAAACCATCAAAGCTGCGATATCGATGCCTCTGTTTTTGCGTTAGGTTCGGACGGCAAAATCCCCGATGAAAGATACTTTGTATTTTACAATAACTCGCAGTCGCCGGACGGAGCGATCGCCCATTCGGGAGATAATCAAACTGGTCACACTCAAGGAGATGACGAGACAATTTATGTAGACTTAGAAAAAGTAACCGCTGCTGTTGAGGAAATGGTTTTTGTGGTCACGATTCACGACGCACAAGCTAAACATCAAAATTTCAGCCAAATCAGAAATGCTTTTATCCGATTGTACGATCGCGAAACCGGGAGCGAACTAGCGCGGTATGATTTAACAGAAGGTTTTTCTGAAGAAACAGCAGTCGAGTTTGGACGGTTGTATAAAAAAGAGGCAGCTTGGAGATTTCAGGCCGTAGGACAAGGATATAAAGCAGGGTTGCAGAGTTTTGTTGACAAGTATCATTCAGAGATTAAACAGCAAGAAAAGCCAGCACAACGTACAGTAGAACTGCCTAAGTTACCAGTTATTGAAGATAGCCACAAAAGTCAGAAAGCTATAGCATTAGACAAAAAGCTTGAGGAGAAAGCGCCGCACATTTTTAATCTTGCTAAGAAAGCCGATATCTCGCTCAAGAAAGCAAATCTGACAAATCACAATGCTCAAGTAGCGCTTTGCCTCGATATTTCTGCTTCCATGTCTTCGCTGTACAGTTCAGGCAAGATTCAGCGTTTGGCAGAGAAGATTTTGGCTTTGGGATGTCGGTTTGATGACAACGCAGCGATCGACATATTTCTGTTTGGAGCCAACCCCCACAATCCCGGTGAAATGTCGATCGACAATTTCTCAAACTTCATCCACCATATACTGCAACAGTATCCTTTAGAAGGAGGTACTTACTACGGCAAAGTGATGAAGGAAATTAGAAACTTCTATTTTCCTGACGGTCGCGGTAGCAGGCGCTACGCACCTATTAAAGCCGATCGACCTGTCTACGTGATGTTTGTAACTGATGGAGAAACTGCGGACGAATCGCAAAGCAAGCAGCAGTTACAATGGTCGTCCCACGAACCGATATTTTGGCAGTTTATGGCGATCGGCAAGTCGCAGAAAGATGTCAAAAGTAAGGGAGTTCGCGGGTGGTTAGCAAGAACCGTAGCGAGCGATTTTAGCTTTTTAGAACAGCTTGACGAAATGGGCGATCGCTACCTAGACAACGCCGATTTCTTCAGTTTAGAAGACCCGGAACATATTGCCGATGAGGAATTATACGATTTGTTGACAGCCGAATATCCGCATTGGGTAAAATCAGCACGAATCAAAAATCTCTTACCCTAGAAACAGCTTTTGCCGGCCAACAAAATGCTAGCTTAGGGCAATCATTCAACTTCAAAATAAACCTTACACAATCACAAAACTATGGCTATCAACTTGACAAAAGGACAATCAATCGTTCTCAGCAAAAGCGAATACGACTTGTCCAGACTGACAATGGCTTTGGGCTGGGATGTAGCGAAATCTAAACAAGGTCTTTTCGGCCGAAGCAGCGGTGCAAATTTTGACTTAGATTCCTACGCTCTGCTGCTGGGCGAAAATGGCAAATTAAAGAACTACAAAGAGGATGTAATTTATTACTCTAATTTGGAGTCCAAAGACAAAACAGTTGTTCACTCAGGCGACAATCTCACCGGGGCGGGAGACGGAGACGACGAACAAATATTGGTGAAACTGAGTTCTTTGCCAGCACAATATCACAAAATTATTTTGGGAGTTAATATTTACGATGGGAAAGAGAGAAAACAGCATTTTGGCTTGGTAGAAAATGCTTTTGTGAGAGCTGTAGATGCCGCCGGGAAAGAAATCGCTCGCTATCGCTTGTCCAATGACCCATCTTATGAAGGAAAATTAAATATGTTGATGGGAGAAGTCTATCGAGAAGGCAGCGAGTGGAAGTTTAAGGCTTTGGGAAATCCTTTGGCTGAAGATTTGAACGGTGTTGTCGGTTCGTTTATGCGGTGATATCAAAAATGTTTTTTTAACCGCAGATAAAGGCAGATAAACGCAGATGAAATTCCATCTGCGTTTATCTGTGTTAATCCGCTGATATCTGCGGTTAAAAAATCCCCATGTACTTATTAGACATCGGCAAAAAAGCTACTCCAATCAATCTTTGACCGGCCGCATTGTCGGGAACATGACGGCATCTCGGATGCTTTGAGTATTAGTTAAAAGCATCACCAATCTGTCTACACCGATCCCCATTCCCGCACAATTAGGCATTCCCAAAGATAGTGCTTGGATAAAGTCTTCATCCATTGGATGCGCTTCGTCATCGCCGGCATTTTTCTGCGCCAACTGTTCCTCAAACCGCTTTCTTTGCTCTTTCGGATCGTTCAATTCTGAGAATCCGTTCGAGTATTCTGTACCGTTAATAAATAGCTCGAAACGTTCTACAAATCCCGGCTTGCTGCGATGTCCTTTCGCTAAGGGACTGACTTCGACGGGGTAGTCGATGATGAATGTAGGTTGAATTAGTTTAGGAACAACTAATTTGTCAAAAACTGCATACAGCACGTAGCCTAAACTCTGTTGTTCTAACTTAGACAGGTGCAGTTCGAGTTTGCTTGCAGATTCGATCGCACTTTCCAAGTCCAAACTGTCAAAATCCAGCCCAAACTCGTCTCTGACAGATTCTACCATCGTTTTCACTTGCCAGTGTTTGCCGCTGAAACCCGGATATTTTTCGCTGTAGTCGAACTTGCGTTCTAAACTAATCATTTCCCCCTGATTTTCAATTTCTTTGACATCCCCAAATACCGCTGCCGCTGCGAAACATATCACGTCTTCGACAACTGTTAAAATGTCGAAAACATCGGCATAAGCTTGGTAAACTTCTAAAGAGGTAAACTCTGGATTGTGGGTGCTGTCAATTCCCTCATTTCTAAATGCTTTCCCTAGTTCAAATACTCGCTCGAAACCGCCGCAAATTGCTCTTTTTAAGAATAATTCTGGAGCCACTCGCAAATATAAATCCACTTCCAAAGCATTATGGTGAGTGATGAATGGCTTAGCAGCAGCACCGCCATAAATAGCTTGCAGTGTTGGCGTTTCTATTTCGTAAAAATTTGCTTGCCACAGATAGGAACGGATGCTTTGAACGATGCGGCTGCGAAGCATAAAACGGTTGAGCGCATCTTGGTTGCTTGCCAAATCCATTTCGCGGTGACGGCGGCAAACTTCGGGGTCGTTAATTCCATAATAAGAATCGGGAAATTGAATGGTAGCTTTTGATAAAAGCTTTAATTCCCTCACTAAAATAGAAAGTTCTCCCCTGGGGGTGCGGCAGCCGATACCTTCGACGCCGACAAAATCGCCGACATCGAGCAATTTTTTAATTTGTTCAAAGCTCAAACCGACTTCGCCGGTGACGATTGCTTTCTCGATTTTGAGTTGAATTTTGTCTGTGGCGTCTTTTAAATCGATGAAACCAATTTTGCCGCTGTCTCGCTTGGAAGTGATGCGGCCGGCTAATCGCAGGGAAATTTCTTCGGGGTCAGTTTCTCCGTTTTGGAGTTCTTTTCCCGGCTGACTAAATATTTCGCGAACTTGCTTGGCTGTGTGCGATCGCGCGTAGGATTCACTGGGATACGGTTCTATGCCTTGCGATCGCAGTTCGTCTACTTTTTGACTGCGGACTTCGGCTTCACTGAGAGTCATTAGTTATTGCCTGATTAAAATTACAAATATCTGACATCTTGCACTATTTTGGCATCGTGCGATCGGGTGGGCTAGAAGAGCCCAACCCCTACTCCCCACAAGAAAATTCACTCTTTGTGGAACAGGCATCTTGCCTGTTCGTGACAAAGCTGCAAGATGTCAGAAACACCAAACTCTATCATAACTAGGTGGTTTTGAGAGCCAATTTGCCAAATAATAAGTTACACGCTCTCGTAGCCTGATCGCACAGATCCGCACTCGCCCCAGAAATATCTCCGATAACAATTTACAATCGAGTGCACAAAGCGACCGAAACATTAAAAAATTAAGTTGTCTGTCGATCGCAACAGGTGAGATGATATGTAGTGCAGCCTCACGGCAGTTCCATAGAAACTGAACAGCAGAAACGCGAGCGATCGAACTCGGCTCATCGCACCTCTGTCAGAATCGACCACACACACTCTCTCTCTTAACGTATAAAAACCAGAATTATGGCTGTTGCAACCCAATCACTCGAAGAACTCTGCATCAACTCTATCCGCTTTTTGGCCATCGATGCGGTAGAAAAAGCAAAATCAGGACACCCGGGACTGCCGATGGGCGCTGCCCCTATGGCCTTTGTGCTGTGGGATCGGTTCATGCGGTTCAACCCCAAAAACCCCAAGTGGTTTAATCGCGATCGCTTCGTCCTCTCAGCCGGCCACGGCTGTATGCTACAGTACGCCCTCATGTACTTGACCGGCTACGATAGCGTCACCCTCGACGACATCAAACAATTTCGTCAGTGGGAATCCAAAACCCCCGGACACCCCGAAAACTTCGTCACCGAAGGCGTAGAAGTTACCACCGGCCCCCTCGGACAAGGAATTGCTAATGCCGTCGGTTTGGCAATGGCAGAAGCTCACCTCGCTGCTAAGTTTAACAAGCCCGACCATAAAATTGTTGACCACTACACCTATGTCATCATGGGTGATGGCTGCCACATGGAAGGCATTTCTGGCGAAGCTTGTTCTTTGGCCGGACACCTCGGACTCGGCAAATTAATTGCCTTGTACGATGACAATCACATTTCTATTGAAGGCGACACAAGCTTGGCCTTTACTGAAGATGTCGGCAAGCGTTTTGAAGCTTACAATTGGCACGTTATTACAGTAGACAATACCGCTCTAGATGAAGATACTAACCTAGAAGCAGTTCACAAAGCTATTGAAGAAGCCAAAAAAGTCACGGACAAACCGTCCATGATTAAAGTCCGCACCATCATTGGTTACGGTTCTCCTAACAAGCGCAATTCTTACAGTTCTCACGGTGCTGCTTTGGGTACCGATGAAGTGAAAGCAACTCGCGATTTCTTGAAGTGGGAACACGCACCGTTTGAGATTCCTGATGATGCTTTGTCACACTTCCGCAAAGCAGTCGATCGCGGTGCTCAAGCTGAGCAAGAATGGCACAAAGCTTTTGAGGCTTATAAAGCAGCATATCCTGCCGAAGCAGCAGAATATGAGCGCACAGTGGCAGGCAAACTTCCTGAAGGTTGGGATAAAGTTTTGCCGACATACAAGCCGGAAGATAAGGCAGATTCGACTCGGAATCATTCTGGAAAATGTTTGAATGCTTTGGCAAGTGTGTTACCTGAACTGATCGGCGGTTCCGCTGACTTGGCATCTTCTAACATGACTTTGCTCAAGGGTGAAAAAGACTTCCAAAAAGGTCAGTACGAAGGACGTAACCTGCGGTTTGGCGTGCGGGAACACGGCATGGGTGCAATCGCCAACGGTATGCTTTTGCACGGCGGTTTAATTCCTTACTGCGCCACTTTCTTGGTATTTGCTGACTATATGCGGGGAGCAATTCGCCTCTCTGCACTATCGGAAGCTGGAGTTATTTATGTAATGACTCACGACTCCGTAGCCTTGGGCGAAGACGGCCCGACTCACCAACCGGTGGAAACTCTAGCTTCTTTGCGAGTAATTCCCGATTTGTTGGTAATGCGCCCAGCAGACGGAAATGAAACATCAGGCGCTTACAAAGTGGCAGTTGAAAGCCGCACTCGCCCAACTTTAATGGCTTTGTCGCGCCAAAACTTGCCTAACTTGGCTGGAAGTTCGATGGAAGGAACAGCCAAAGGCGCTTACATTTTGTCCGACGACGGCGGCACTCCCGACATCATTTTAATCGGCACCGGCGGCGAAACATACCTCTGCGTTGATGCCGCTGAAAAATTGCGCGCCGCAGGCAATAAAGTGCGGGTAGTTTCCATGCCTTGCTGGGAATTGTTCGACTTACAAGATGCCGCTTACCGCGAATCTGTACTGCCAAAAGCTGTTACTAAACGCTTGGCAGTTGAAGCGGCTGCTAGCTTCGGCTGGGGACGTTATTTGGGTTCCGAAGGCGATAGCATCAGCATCGACAGATTCGGCGCTTCTGCACCGGGCCCCGTTGCTTTAGAAAAGTTTGGCTACACCGTTGATAATGTGGTAGCTAAGGCTCAGGCGCTGCTGGGTTAATAGCAGCAGCATAATTTTTGGTGGGGCGGGCTTCTGGCTCGCCCCATTTTTTATAGAAGAAGGAAGAATTTCGGCAACGGATGTAACAGATGTAAACGATGTAAGCGATGGATAGAAGAAGGCTTTAGTTATCTAGAAGATAAGGAAGAAGGAAGGAAAAGCTAAAATCTAAAATCTAAAATCGCAATATTGGGTTTCACTTCGTTCTACCCAACCTAGAGCTCGCTACAGCTCGCGAATCATTGAGAATTGCTATATTAAGAGTTACGGAAGAAAAACCAGTTTCTACGACAATATTCGGTTTAGCAACGAGGCATCTAACCAGAAACCTCGTTTTTAGCCCCCGGTGCGTTCAAGACTGTATCTTTCAAAAATTTGAGATAGGTTATAAGTAATTGAGTTAAATTACCAATTACCAATTCCCGCTTACCAATTACCAATTACCAATTACCAATTACCAATTACCAATTACCAATTACCAATTCTCGATTACCCATTCCATTTATGATGATTTGGAAATTTTTAAATCACCTGTTATTCATCGGGAATTATATTCCTCAAGGCTACTGTTACCTTTGGCAACGAGAACTCGTGGCGCTCCACATAGTGTCAGATTCTATAATTGCCCTGGCCTACTATTCAATACCGCTATCCCTAATTTATTTTATCGGTCAGCGAAAAGACTTGCCCTTCCGCAACATCTTTTGGCTGCTTGCAGCCTTTATTATCTCTTGCGGCACTACCCATATAATGGAAGTTTGGACGCTTTGGCATCCTGTTTATTGGGTTTCTGGCAGTCTAAAAATTATTACCGCCGCGATTTCTGGTTACACCGCATTTGCATTAATTCCTTTCGTTCCCCAAGCATTAACTCTCCTGAGTCCAACTCAATTAGGGATGATCCATTCCATACTGCAAAAAGAAATAATTGAACGCCGAGAAACGGAAGCTCGCTATCAAACTTTAACTGAAGCTTCGCCGGTAGGAATATTTTATGCAGATGCTCGAGGAGACTGCTTGTATGTCAACGAGCGCTGGTGTCAAATTTCGGGAATAAGCTGTGATGAAGCTTTGGGCAAAGGGTGGTTGCAAGGCATTCATCCAGACGACCGCGAGCGGGTTTTTTCTGAATGGTATAGCGCCGCGCAGAAGAAATTGCCCTTTAAATCTGAGTACCGCTTTCAAGGCTTTAATCACCCTCAAATCAGTTGGGTATTCGCTCAATCTGTCGGTAAAATCGGAGAAAATGGGGAAGTTAAAAGTTATGTGTGTACTATTACTGATATTACAGAACGCAAGCAGGTAGAAGATGAAAATAGACGGCTCAATGAAACTCTGGAGCATCGAGTTGCGGAGCGCACTGCTCAAATCGAAATTTCTAACCACCAATTGCAAAAAGAAATCGCTTACCGCGAAAAAATTGCACTCACTTTGTTGGAATTGACGCAACTGCAAAATGCAATTCTTAATAGCGCTAACTACACAATTATTTCTACAGATCCAGACGGTACAATTAAAACATTTAATCGGGCTGCCGAGCAACTTTTAGGTTATTCGCTAGAAGAAGTGGTCGGGAAAGTCACGCTAGCAATAATTCACGACCCTCTGGAGGTCGCTCAAAGAGCTGAAGTTCTTTCTCAAGAATTGGGAGTGAAAATAGAGCCGGGAATTCAAGTATTTTTTGCCTTGCCGTGCCGGGAAATCGCTGACGAAAATGAATGGACTTACATTCGCAAAGATGGTGCGCGGTTTCCGGTACTGCTGTCGGTGACTGCCTTATTTGATAGTAACGGAAATATTAACGGTTTTTTGGGTATCGGTCAGGATATTAGCGATCGCAAACAAGCTGAAAAAGAGCTGCGTGACCTAACCAGTGCCATGCAAAATGCGGTGGAAGGCATTTCGCGGCTGGATATTGAGGGGCGCTACGTGAAGGTTAACCGAGCTTACGCTCATAAATGCGGTTACGAGCCGGAACAAATGCTTGGCATGAAATGGCAGCTCACCGTACACCCGGGCGATGTTGAGATGATGCTCTCAGCTTATCAGGAAATGGTAATTTCTGGCAAAGTAGAAGTTGAAGCTAGAGGAGTCCGAAAAAATCGCTCGTTTTTTTATAAGCAATTAACGATGGTAAAAGCTTGCGACGCACAAGGGATATTTAACGGTCACCACTGTTTTATGAAAGATATCACTGAGCGGAAACTAACTGAAACTGCTTTGCTCGAAAGCGAATTCAAGTACAGGCAAATAGTTGAATTAGCAGAAGAAGGTATTTGGGTAATTGACAGAAATGGCCTCACGACTTACGTAAACCACGCAATGGCGCGAATGCTAGGCTATAGTGAATTAGAAATGTTCGGGCGGTCGCTTTTGGATTTCATGGACGAACGGGACAAACCACAAGCTATTGAAAATATCGAGCGGCGCAAGCAAGGTATTGGTGAACAACACGAATTTAAATTCAAAAGCAAGGATGGCAAAGATATTTGGACTGATATGTCTACCAGTCCAGTCATGGATTCCCAGGGTAATCTGCTGTCTTGTTGCGCCTTGGTTTACAACATTACAAGCCGCAAGGAAGCAGAGCAGCAAATGCTGCAGCTTACAGAAGATTTGAAGCGTTCCAACGAGGAATTAGAACAATTTGCTTATGTGGCTTCCCACGATTTGCAAGAACCGCTCCGAGCCGTTACCAGTTACACTCAATTGCTGGCCCAGCGCTATCAAGGAAATTTAGACGATCGCGCAGATAAGTATATTCATTATATTGTCGATGGTGCCACCAGAATGCAGCAGTTAATTAATGATTTGTTGGCGTATTCGCGCCTGGGAACGAGAGGTCAGGAGTTTGAGCAGGCGGACTGCAACGCTGTGGTTAAGCAAACTATGTGCAATTTGCAAATTGCGATCGCCGAAACAAAAGCTGTAATCACCTGCGACGCGATGCCAACCGTGATGGCGGATGAATTTCAACTGGTGCAATTATTCCAAAATTTGCTCGCCAACAGCATCAAATTTTGTCGCCAAGATATCCCGTTGATTCATATCGCTGCCTGCAGGCAAGAGAGCGAATGGGTGTTCAGTGTCCGCGATAACGGCATTGGCATCGATCCGCAGTATGCCGATCGCATTTTTATCATTTTTGCGCGCCTGCACTCCCGCCGCCAATATTCCGGTACTGGTATAGGTTTGGCGATGTGCAAGCGCATTGTTGAACGCCACGGCGGGCGCATTTGGGTGGAATCTCAAGAGGGAAAAGGAGCGACTTTTTACTTCACTATTCCTATAATTAGTACCTGAAGCCTAAAAATTCAATTTTGTTTTTATACTTTAAAGGATACGCCTATTATGAGCGATCGAAGCACTGTTAGACCTATAGAGATTCTGCTGATTGAGGATTCTCCCAGCGATGCCGATTTGGCAATAGAAGTCCTCAGTCAGGGTAAAATATTGAATAACTTGCATTTTGTGGAGGATGGAGTCGAAGCAATCAAGTTTTTGCGCCGAAAAGAACCCTATCTCAGGGTACCTCGTCCCGATTTGATTTTGCTAGATTTGCATCTGCCGAAAAAAAGCGGTATAGAAGTGCTAGAAGAAATTAAAACTGACCCAAAGTTAAAATTAATTCCTGTAGTGATTCTCAGCACTTCAGCAGCTCCAGAAGATATTTTTAAGTCATATTCCCTCCACGCCAACTGTTACATAACAAAACCTGTAGATTTCGTAGAATTTACTAAAGTAGTAAGGTTAATTGAGGAATTCTGGCTGGCAGTCGTCAAACTTCCTCTAAATTAAACGAACAGATGCTTTGCTTGTGAACGCTATAAAACTTTTCAACCTATGGAAATTCGCCTGGTGGATGATTCGCTCATTGAGACTGAATGGACTTTATAAAAGCTGGCGACAAGTCAATTTTTAATAAGTTGAGAATAGTATAAAATATGGTATAAAAATAATTTTATTTATTGAATAAAAAGCAGGGTTTTCTGTTCGCATTCACGTCCAAATTTAATTCTGCTTAGCCCGATGTTGCCTAAAAAAACGGTTATAAATATTGATATAAATCAACTCAGCCCTCAAGTTAAAAATGATTCGTGTGGTAATTATGACAACCTCAGCAGCCGATGAAGAGAGGATCAAGTTTTATGGGCTGTCAGCCCGGTGCTACATAACTAGGCTTATCGATTTTAGTCAAGTCGCTAAGCTGGTGAGATGGATTAAGGATTGGTGGCTGGTGGTGGTGACAGTTCCCAAATAATAATTTTCAAGTTGAAAATGGCAAGGGAAAGCAAAAAAGTTTAACCTAAGATTGGTAGAGTAAAATTTTTACAGTCAAAAACGTCTAAGCTATGTGGATTAAAATTCTGTTAGTAGAAGACAATCCGGCTGATGCTGATTTACTTGCAGAACTGTTAGAAGTATCTGTGGGCGTCGAGTGGGAACTGGTGTCTGTTGAGTTCTTGCATGAGGCGATCGCACAACTGTGCAAACAACCCTTTGATGTAGTTTTGCTCGACCTTTCTTTGCCGGACAGTCGCGGTTTGGAAACGCTAACTCGCCTGCGAGAAGTTGCTCCTGATGTGCCAATGGTGGTAATGACAGGCTTGGACGATGAGGCGATCGCCCTCGAATCAGTTCGCTTGGGAGCTCAAGACTATATTGTTAAAGGTCAAATTACTACTCAATTATTAGTGCGGACGATCCGCTATGCGATCGAACGTTCTCAAACATTTCAAATGCTGCGGGAAAGCGAGCGCCGCTTTCGGGCAATTTTTGACTCGTCGTTTCAGCTAACCAAGCTGCTGACTCCCGAAGGAATTGTGCTGGAAGTGAACGAGACAGCCCTGGATTTTGCCGGATTGCGATCGCAGGGTATTGTGGGCCGCCCGATTTGGGAAATGGCGATTTGGGCCCAGTCGCCACAGGTTTCCGAACAATTGCAATGCGCGATCGGCAAAGCAAGTCGCGGCGAGTTTTTCCGCAGCGAAATCGACTTGTTAGGCAAAAGCGGCCAAATTATGACAGTTGATTTCTCACTGAAACCTGTTAAAAATGAAACAGGACAAGTTTTGCTGCTGATTGCGGAAGCCCGTGACATTAGCGATCGCAAACGAGCCGAAGCGGAAATTCTCAAAGCCCTCGCACGAGAAAAGGAACTTTCACAACTGCGAGCTAAATTTGTCACAATGGTTTCCCACGAATTTCGCACACCTTTGACAACTATCCAATTTTCCGCTGGATTGCTGCAAGATTACAGTTCTCAGTGGCCCCAAGATAAAAAATCTACTCATTTTGTGCGGATTCAATTAGCAATTAAACGCATGACAGAGTTATTAGAAGATATCCTCGTAATTGGCAAAATCGAAGCCAATACCTTGCAGTTTCAACCGGTTTCCTTAAACCTTGAAAAATTTTGCCGTCAACTGGTAGAAGAGCAACAGCTTAACGACAGCAACCAACACCCGATCGCCTTTCAATATGAAGGCGACAATTGCGAGGCTCAAATGGATGAAAAACTGCTGCAGCAAATCTTGGGAAATGTCCTCTCAAATGCCATCAAATATTCCCCCGCCGGCAGTACAGTTTCCTTGCACCTCAACTGTCAAAACAAAGAAGCTGTTTTCCAAGTTCAAGACCAGGGCATCGGCATTCCCCAAGCCGATCGAGAGCGGATATTAGAAACTTTTTACCGAGCTACAAATGTCGGCACTATTTCGGGAACAGGTCTCGGCTTAGCAATTGTGAAGAGGGCTGTGGAACTTCACGGCGGCCAACTCGCGATCGACAGTCAAGAAGGAAAAGGTACAACTTTCACTATTACCTTGCCTCTCATCTGCCCTCCCAGTCAATAACAACTGAATTATCAACTATACATATCCGCTATTTAACGATTAATTAAGCGCCAAACAAACAAACTTATCAAGTGTAGGAATCCAGAACTTTCCAACAAACTACTAACTAAAAGGAGCTATCACCGTGGCTAAGATTTTGGTAATAGAAGACGAAGAAGCGATTAGAGAGAATATTTTAGAGTTGCTGGAAGCCGAGAATTTTGAAGGAATAGGAGCGATTAACGGCAAAGTCGGCATCAAATTGGCGATCGAACAAATCCCGGATTTAATTTTATGCGACATGATGATGCCGGAAGTAGATGGTCACGGCGTCATCAAAGCTTTGCGCTCCGAACCCTTGACTGCCACAATTCCGTTTATTTTCCTCACAGCCAAAGCCGATAAAGTTGACGTTCGCACGGGCATGGAACTGGGAGCTGACGATTACATTACTAAGCCGTGTACGCCGCAAGAACTGCTAAATGCCATTGCTATTAGGCTTGAAAAACAAAAAACAATTAGCCGACAATCTCAAAAGACGCTAGACGAATTACGCACTAATATTAGTATGTCGCTGCCCCACGAATTGCGGACTCCTTTGAATGCAATTCTGGGTTTTTCTGAGCTGATACTGTCAGAATATAAAGTATTAGAGGAATCAGATATCTTAGAGATGATCGGTCAAATCCAAATTTCCGGTCATCGCTTGTATCGACTGATTCAGAACTTTTTGCTGTATGCAGAACTGGAGATAGCAGCCACAAATCCCGAACTGCTAAAGGAGATGCGAAACAGCGAATTTAGCTGTGTAAAATCTTTGCTGAGTCAAAAAGCGCGGCAGCAAGCAAAACACGCGAATAGAACCGACGATTTACAATTAAACTTGCAAGATGCGTCAGTAGCTATGGATTCTGTCAGACTCGCAAAAATTGTTGAAGAACTCTTGGACAATGCCTTCAAATTTTCTTTAGAAGGAACGCCTGTTTTATTAAGCACTTTCGTCGAAAATCAGACTTTTATTCTGTCTGTCAAAGACCAAGGCCGCGGCATGACTGCCGATCAGATTGCACAGCTAGAAGCTTACAGGCAGTTCGATCGCAAACTGTACCAACAAGCAGGTTTGGGATTGGGCCTGGCTATCGTTCAACGCCTTGCAGAATTGCACGGAGGAGAATTTAAAATAGAAAGTTTGCCGCAGCAAGAAACCATAGTTTGCGTTTCCCTGCCTGTCTAAACAATGATTGTACCAGTTTCCCAAAAGAATACAACTGTAGGCAAACTCCCAATCCTTATGGCATAACTCATTCCCAATTCTCAAATCTCAACTCTCAAATGGTATTATGCAGGAGCGATCGCTCCTTTCAGACACCGCTGCAGATAAATTTGAGCTACCTTATCATTAGGGTTGATTTCCAAGCAGGCCGAAAACAATCTTATAGCTTCGCCACACTTGTCACTATTGTAGAGTACCAAAGCTTGCTCAAAGATTGTCTTTGTCTCTAACTTTTTCTGTCGTAACTCTGGCGGATCCGCCGCAAATACTTCATAAAGTGTTACCATTCGCGATTTGCCTTTAACTGCTACGCGATCTATCAACCTCAAATCATAAAACTCGTTTAACTGTATAAAAGTATTGTGAGTAATTAACATCGAAACCTCATACTCTTTCGTCAAAGTTTCCACGCGGGAGGCTAAGTTTACCGCATCGCTAATCACCGTGCTGTCCATCCGACTTTGGCCACCCACCGTGCCTAACATCAAAGAACCCGTATTTATGCCAATGCCAATTTGCAGCGGCGGACAATCGACCTGATTACGACTAATATTATACTCGTTAAGCTCTTCTAGCATGGCAATTCCCGCTTTCACCGCATCGTCCGGACTGCCATCAAACAGCGCCATAATCGCATCGCCAATGTATTTATCAATAAAACCAAAATTGTCAGTAATTGCCGGTTCCATCCGCGACAAATAACCATTAATAAATTGAAAATTCTCTTCGGGATTCATCCTTTCCGAAAGAGAAGTGAAATCGCGGATATCTGAAAACAGCACCGACATTTCTTTCTGCACCTGATCGCCTAATTTGACTTCCAGAATACTTTCATATCCCAGAAAGTGGAGAAATTCGTGCGGCACAAAACGCCCGTAAGCATCTGTTAATTTTTCTTCCGCTGCTAAAGCTTTTTGTAACTCCTCTGTGAATTGGCGGCGCTCTGTTTCTACCTCTAGACGTTCCGTGATGTCTTGAAAAGCAGCTATGGCGTAAACTATGTTTTTTCGTTCGTCGTAGATTGGAGTCGCCCAAACCTCGATCGGCACAACGCGATCGGACCCATGAATTTCGAGATCGTCCATACGCACAAATTCTCCCCGCAACGCCCGAACAATCGGTTGGCTATCCCTCGGATACAATTGATTAGTTCCAGCGTCGTAAAAATGATAAGCTTCAGGAAATTGGTCAGTACCCCCATCAAAAATTAAACCTTGGGCTAGTATCCTTTCGCCCCAAGAATTCATGTAAAAAGGTTTACCCTTACCATCGACAACAAATATTCCCACTGGCATCGCTTCTAGGAATTGAGTCAATCGGCTTTCGTTTTCTGACAGTGCCTCATTTAACTTTTCTTCGGCGGCCAAAGCTTTTTCTAAATCATTAGTAAACCTGATTCGTTCTACTTCCACCTGTCTTTGCAAAGTAATATCCTTAGCAAAACCCTGATAGTAAAGCACTTCACCGTTAGCATCATAAACGGTGCGCGCATACTCAGAAATCCAGATAATGCTGCCATCTCGACAGTAAACCTGAGACTCAAACTCACACAGAGTACCGTGCTGTTTCATCAGCGCCAGAAACTCTTGACGGCGGTTCGGTTCCACGTACAATTGCTGCTGAATATCATTAATACTTTCTATCAATTCTGACGCGGAATCGTAGCCGTAAATTTCCGCCAGAGCAGGATTCGCACTAATAAAATGTCCGTCTGGCGTCGTCTGAAAAATACCTTCTAAAGCATTTTCAAATATCCCGCGATACTTCTCTTCAGCTTGAATTAGCGCCGCTTCAGCTTCCTTGCGTTCACTTATGTCACTAAAAGCAATAATTGCATAGGAAATGTCCCCTGTAGAATCATAAATTGGAGTTGCCCAACTCTCTACAGGAATAATCTTATTAGCTGTACGAATTTCTACACCCTCAGTCCGCACATTTTCACCCCGAAGCGCCCGCATAATTGGCAATTCTTCCACGGGGCATCTCTGATTAGTCCCGGTTTTATAGAATTGATAAATTGCTGCTTTTTGCTCTGAATTAATATGCGGCACAGTGCCTTTTCCAAATATATCCCGCGCTTTCTGGTTAGCGTAGAAAGATTGCCCGTTTGCATCAAGTACACACACGCCCAATGGCATAGCTTCTAGATATTGCGTCAAGCGACTTTCGTTTTCATGTAGTTTGGCAATTAGCATTGCCTGCTTGCGGTTTAATTTTACCAACTCCTGATTCATTTCCTGAAGTTCTCTTTGTTTTTCGGCTAATTGTTTATCTTGAAAATATTTATATATTGCCTCAGTGACAGTTAATTTTAAGTCATCACATTGCCAAGGTTTAGGTATATATCGGTACAATTTAGCATAGTTAATAGCATTGGCTACCGCCTCCAAATCTGCCTGCCCCGTCAGCATAATCTTGAGACAGTTCGGCGAGATAGCATGAACGCTCCTTAATAGTTCGTCTCCTTTCATACTAGGCATGATATGATCCGAAATAACCAAAGGAACTTCATACTGCTCTGCTAAAAGTTCGGACAGCAACTCTAAAGCTTCTTCGCCACTTTGAGCCGTTTCAATTAAATATTTATCTTCAAAGGCTTTTAGCAGGTCTATTTCCAGACTATCGAGTATAGTCTGCTCATCATCGACACAAATAATGACTGGTTTTTTCATAAATTTGCTAGACCAGACTTAATCGCTTCAATTAATTCTTGATTTCGCCAAGGTTTTTCTATGAAAGCATGAAGATTTGCTTGAGTTGTTGTGCGTTCGATTGCTTCTTTGTCTGCTTGTCCTGTCAGCATCACTGTCACAATTTGCGGATATTTTTGATGAATTTTAATCAGCAACTCATCTCCTTTCATTCCAGGCATCAACCAATCAGAGACAATTACTAGAATGTTAACCTCAGCTTCATATAGCTCTTCAATAATTTCCAGGGCTTCGGCAGCACTTTCAGCAAATTCGCAAAGATATTTACCCTTAAATGCCTGTTGCAGTTCAATTTCCAGACTTTCCAACACTCCTACTTCATCATCCACACACAAAATTGCTGATTTAGACATCGCTAGTTTCCTTCTTTAGTTTGGCAGGGTGAAGCCCGATGGGTAAGCACACCGTTTTCCAAATTCTACATTCGGCGCGGGTAGACTGCAAATTTTTAGCCCCCGACTTCAGTCTGCGACGCTTTACCTACTCAGTTAAATTAATCGGCAAAGAAACTGTAAATGCTGTATTACCCGGTGCCGACTCCACATCAATTTTACCCTGATGTTTTTCAATTATTTTTTTGACAATATCCAGTCCCAACCCGCTGCCTTCTCCCGCAGGTTTAGTAGTAAAAAAAGGTTCAAAAATTTTCGGAATAATCGCTGGTTGAATCCCCTTACCGCTGTCAATAAGTTTTACCAAGACGTTGGTATCTTGTTGTACCGCGTCAATTGTTAAAGTTCCTTGATTGTCCATCGCTTGTAAGGCATTGTGAATTAAATTGGTCCAAACTTGATTGAGTTCGTCTGGATAACACAGTACCGGAGGCAATTGAGATTGATAGTTTCTGACAACTTCCACACCCTGCTTTATTTGGTTTTGATAAAGAGTTAATACGGTTTCAATTCCGTCCGTAATATTCACCTGTATTTTTTCCCCATTTACATCGTAACGCGCATAATTTTTCAGAGCAAAGACGACTTTTGCAGCGCGTTCAGTAGCGGTAGCGATGGTTCGGGCGCTTCGGTGAATGCTAGCAAAGTCGTAGGCTGTTTTTATAATATTTTCGCTTTCAGGATCTTTGAGCAGCGACAAGAATTCTTGCAGATTTCCTTGCAATCCGATATTGACTAAAATGCTAGCAAGGCTGTCAGCATTGTCAATGCCTTCCGACTCTAGTTGCTGCTTCACTTCTTTTTTCAAGACCCGTTTTTCTCTAGTAGATAAAGAGTAATTTTGTTGACTAGAACTGTACATCAAACGCAAGAAATCGTGCTGGCGTTCTGCTGACAGTTCTTTAAAAAAAACTGGCAAACTTTCGAGATTGTTATCCAAAAAGTTAGTAATATTTCCAATAGACGACCGAATTGCGCCCAACGGCGTATTAATTTCGTGAGCAATGCCTGCAATCAGTTGCCCTAATGCAGCCATTTTTTCCGATTGCACTAATTGATTCTGAGTAGCTTGCAATTTATTTAAAGTTAGTGTCAGTTCATCGTTTTTCTGTTGAAGCTTTTTTTGCAATTGGCACATTGCTAAATGGGTTTCTACCCTAACTAGAACCTCTTCCACCTGAAAGGGCTTGGTAATATAATCTACGCCGCCTACCGCAAAGGCTTTGACCTTATCAAGTACCTCATTAATCGCACTAATAAAAATCACGGGGATGTCGCAAGTTCGTTCATCAGCTTTGATCTTTTGGCAGACTTCATACCCATTCATTTCAGGCATCATAATATCCAGCAAAATCAAATCGGGAGGCATACCTTTTGCCGCCGAAAGCGCTAACTCGCCGCTAGGTACCGGGCGCACTTTATAGCCCTTGGTGTTCAAAATTCCGGCTAGCAACCGCAAATTAGCTGGGGTATCGTCAACTACTAAAATATTACCGCGCTCGGTCCTAAGAATGTCGTTATTCATGTGATATTGCTTGAGATATTAACTTTAAAACTTTGTCGTACTCAAAATTTTCTATACAATTTGCGATCGCACCGGCCGTTACTGCATCCTTTAATCGAATTTGCTCTATCAAGGTATCAATTAAATCCATATCTGCATTCAGTATCGCCAGCTTTAAATCAGCTACCAGTGAATCAGGCAATTTCACCAGATCAGTCGCAGTCATTGCGCGATCGCCCTCTTTGATTGGCAATAAATTTGTTTGACCCGGATCTTCATAAATATAGCGCACTCCGATATGTTTGTGCAGAGCATCAAAAATATCCGCTTCCCGGAAAGGCTTCCGCATAAAAGCATTGCAGCCCGCCGACAAGATAACTGCCCGTTCTTCCTCCCAAACGCTCGCAGTCAGCGCAATAATCGCAGTAGCTTGACCTTTAATAGTGCTTTTAATGTATTGCGTCGCTTCGTAGCCGTCCATCACGGGCATTCTCATGTCCATCCAAATTAGATGCGGTTCCCAACTATCCCAAATCTCAATAGCTTCTTGACCATTAGTAGCTTCTTTCAGTTCAAAACCCAGAGGATTGAGAAGTTTAATTAGCAGTTGGCGATTTAGCCCTTTATCGTCTACTATCAAAATTCGATAGGTGGGTTGATGGGGTTCCAGAGCAATAACATTGCGGGTCGGTTGTGGGGTTTCAATATCAGCCGCATCGACCGCAGTAACTTGAATGTCAAACTTAAAGTTAGTTCCCTTGCCAACAGCAGAACAGACGCTCATTTCGCCGCCCATTAATTCCACAAATTTGCGACTGATTGGCAATCCCAAGCCAGTACCTTCTTGCGAATCTTTGCCTGTCTTGGTTTGCACGAATGGTTCAAAAAGAGCGTCTAATTCATTGGTAGCAATACCGGGACCAGTATCTTCGACTTCAAAATAAAGGAAGAAGGAAGAGGTAGAAGCTGAATCGTCATTTGGCGCGGTAATAATCTGGTTGTTTGAGTGACTGAATTGAGATATTTTAAGATCATTAAATGCTGAAGTTTCTGTATTTAATGATAGTTCTTGGTGAGCAAATTTACCCTTTTCTACCTGCTGATTTCGGCCTAATGACTGCTTGCTAACTCTGACGGCTACACCCCCGTCTTGGGTAAATTTAAGAGAGTTATTGAGCAGATTAATTAAAATTTGTCGCAACTTTATCTCGTCGGCTTCTACATATTGTGGCACGTCGGTGTTCCGGTCAAAAACTAACTGCAACTGCTTGTCATGGGCCTTGAATTCAAACATATCTTCCAAGTCGTTTAGCAGGCGATAGAGGTCAAATTTTTTGGGATTGAGGGTGGTGCGCCCGGATTCAATTTTAGATAAATCGAGTACGTTATTAATCAGGGTGAGCAGGTGTTCTCCGCTGCTGTTAATTATGCTAATGTTTTCTTGATGTTCTGGGGATAGAGTTTGGCTGCGAGTCATAAGTTGGGAAAAGCCGAGAATTGCATTGAGGGGCGATCGCAATTCGTGGCTCATGTTAGCAAGAAAGGTGCTTTTAGCTTGATTCGCTACCTCTGCTTTGTCTTTAGCTACAGCCAATTCTGCCGTCCGCTCTTGCACTCGGTTCTCTAAAGTTTCAAAAGATTGTTGCAGTTGTTGAGCCATGCTGTTAAATGACTTGGCTAATTCCCCCAATTCGTCCGAGCGCTCGCTTTCTACGGTTGTGTCCCATTCACCTTTAGCAATATTTTTTGCTGCTGCATTTAAGCGCAAAATAGGGTTGGTCACCCACCGAGAAGTCAGAATGCCGATCGCCACAGCTACTCCTAAAGCTGCGAAACAAAGCAAAACCGCTGTGCGGGTATTGGCATCGATTTCTTTGGTGAAATCTGCTTCGGGAACAACTACGACAATCAGCCAGTCCAAACCTTTGCCGTCTTGGAACGGCAAGACTTTTAAAAATTGTCGCTTGTGATTTATTTCAAAGCTCAATAACTCCGATTTTTTAATTAGGTCTAATTTTTGATACTGTGCAGTTAAATATTTAGCTGTAGAGCGAGTAAAAGGGTTGCTGCTTTCTTCTACTTTAAACAATTGTCTTTGATTACCTTTAGTGCGAAACGGGTTTTCGGTTGTGGAAGTTGCCAACAAAGTACCCTGGCGATCTATAATAAATGTTTGACCGGATTTGCCAACTTTGAGACTGTTGAGAAATCTCCCAAGATGGTCGAGACGCAAGGCAGTAAATAAGACTCCTTGTAGCTGATTTTTTTCGCTGTATACTGGTTGGATAGCGCTGATAATTAATGTCGGTTCTAGTAAGGAAACAAAAACCGAACTCCAAGTAGGTTTGCCGACTTTTACGGCTTTTTGGTACGCAGGATGTTGCCGATTATCATAGTTTTTGGCAATGGTGGTAACTGTAGTGCGATCGCCTCGCTCGTTTGTACTGTAAGAATTAAAATTTAACCCAGTAGATGTTTCTATCACATTAATCATTCGGGAGCCGTTAGACAGTTGCTCACCGGCTCTATAATCTCCCTTATTGTTGCCAACGGAGGTAAAATTGATATATGGATATAATTGTACTTGTCGCCAAAGATATTTCTCCCAAGCTGATAAGTTTTCCATCTTTAACAACCCGATGTTGACAGCATCCAGCTTGGTTTGATTTATTTGATGGGGAGTTGTTAGGTAAACTTGCAGGTTTTGCTCGACACGCAAACTCACCTCGCTCATTAACTGACTGGCAAGGTTATTAACTGCTTTTTGTCCGTTTCTAAAAGAAAGATATCCTACGAGTCCCACGGCTCCGACGATTTGCAGTACAAATGGAACTATGAGAACAGTTCGCAGCGGTAATTTGTCTAAAAGTTTAGAAACCATAAGATTGAGAGGTTTGGTGAACTTAGTCTAGAAGCGTCCTTGCACAAGCTGTCTTAACAGCAGCACCATTTACTGCCGACTAGCTAGAAAGAATTGATGCGGGCTATTTTAGCTGTGCTAGATGCTCGACCCCATCGAATGTAAACCCAGGGTAAGAGCATCTCAATCACGCTTGACAAAAGGACTCAGAAGAATCTAATATATTGTCAGTCAAACAAGAACGG
>NZ_JAUBQU010000243.1:0-3094 GCF_036701435.1 Microcoleus sp. Pol12A5 | reverse complement strand
TTGTATTATTTACAAAATCAAGAATCAGTAAGTAGATATTTGCAAGATTGGTTGGAATGGTCGCATCAGCAGCGAAAAATCCAAGTAGCAAATCCCCATCCGGCGACAGAAAGATTGCGAAAATTGAAAGCTGAACGGGAAAGAAAATCTGTTATCCAGGGTGCTTGAGAAATGGCGCTAAAATATTTAATGGACGAGAATGTTACGCCCATTTATGCTACACAACTTCGGCGAAAACGCCCTGATTTAGTAGTTTGGGCAGTGGGCGAAATTGGTACACCCCCAAAAAGCACTCTCGATCCGGAGATTTTGGTGTGGTGTGAGGAGCATAACTTTATTTTGGTGACAAACAATCGCAAGTCAATGCCCGTACATTTGGTAGATCATCTGGCTCAAGGTGGTCATATTCCAGGGATTTTCGTTTTGAATCAGGATTTAAGTATTGGGCAAAATATTGAGGAATTGATTGTGATTGTGGATGGTTCGTTTGATAACGAATACCAAGATCAGATCGTCCATCTCCCATTAACATAAACAGGACTGATGCGTAGGCCAGAAACCGATTTTTGCGAGAATATTTGGTGACAGCCGTAGAAAAGGGAAAAAACCAGGTTTTTACGGGTTGTAATGTGTAGGCAAAGTTGGACATGGCAATGATCCTTGGTGTCAACAACCAGGTACAACCAATAGTCCAGCAATCCGGCAGGGGTTGAAACCCCTGCCTCAAAGCGAAAGTCGTCTTCAGACGACTGAAGAACTCATTAGTCCTCTTTGAGAGGACTTTCGCTATTAGACAGGGAATTGATTCCCTGGCGGACTGTCGGGTGGGCGAGAAGGCTGGGTGGACTGACAGCTTAAGTTGTCAGACCTTGGTCACTGCCGTGTCCTAATTCCCCCCCACCAACCAAAAATTCCTGTCACAATAAAATGAATCATACCGAGAGACAAAGGGCATGACGCGAGAGGAAGCAGTGCGGCGAATTGACCAAGCAGCCGAGGAAAAATTGACGGAACTGGATTTGTCGGGGCTGGACTTGGAGGAATTGCCGCCGGAGATTGGCAAGTGCACGCAGCTTGAGACGTTGGTGTTGGGGAAGTGGGATGAGGAGAAAGAGGAATTGCTTGGGAATAAGCTAACTGAGTTTCCTGATGCTGTTCTTCAATTAACCAACTTAAAAATACTTAACCTCAGTGGCAATGAGATTACCTCCATCCCAGAAGTCATCGGAAAACTGTCGAATCTGACACAGCTTGACCTCAGTAACAATCAAATTACATACATCCCAGATGCGATCGGGAAACTGTCGAATCTGACAGAGCTTTACCTCTTTAACAATCAGATTACATTCATCCCAGAAGTCATCGGAAAACTGTTGAATCTGAGAGGGCTTTTTCTCAGTAGAAATCAGATTACCTCCATCCCAGGAGTCATCGGCAAACTGTCGAATCTGACACAGCTTGATCTCGGTGCAAATCAGATTACCTCCATCCCAGAAGTCATCGGCAAACTGTCGAATCTGACACAGCTTGATCTCGGTGCAAATCAGATTACATCCATCCCAGAAGTCATCGGCGAACTGTCGAATCTGACACAGCTTGACCTCAGTGACAATCAGATTACATCCATCCCAGAAGTCATCGGAAAACTGTCGGATCTGACACAGCTTTATCTCAGTTACAATCAGATTACATCCATCCCAGAAGTCATCGGAAAACTGTCGGATCTGACACAGCTTTACCTCTTTAACAATCAGATTACATCCATCCCAGAAGTCATCGGCACACTGTCGAATCTGACATGTCTTCACCTGACTCACAATCAGATTACATCCATCCCAGAAGTCATCGACCAACTGTCGAATCTGACATGGCTTCTTCTCAGTGACAATCAGATTACATCCATCCCAGAAGTCATCGGAAAACTGTCGAATCTGACACACATTGACCTTTATAATAATCAGATTACATCCATCCCAGATGCGATCGGCAAACTGTCGAATCTGACATGGCTTCTTCTCAGTGACAATCAGATTACATCAATCCCAGAAGTCATCGGCAAACTATCGAATCTGACATGGCTTCTTCTCAGTGACAATCAGATTACATCCATCCCAGAAGTCATCGGCAAACTGTCGAATCTGACACGGCTTCTTCTCAGTAACAATCAGATTACATCCATCCCAGAAGTTATCGGCAAACTGTCGAATCTGACAGAACTTGACCTCTTTAACAATCAGATTGAAAAGATTCCTGAAAGTTTGGAAACACTGCCAAAACTTGAAAAACTCAACCTCCGCCACAATCCCCTGCCCATTTTTCCAGAAGTTCTAGGGCCCGCCAACCGGTACGAAGCCCCTGGTAATCCCGCCGACATCTTCAACTACCTCCGCAAACTCCGCAGTGGCGAATTTCTCCCCCTCAACGAAGCCAAAGTCCTCCTCGTTGGGCAAGGCAGCGTCGGCAAAACCTGCCTGATCAACCGCCTCATCCACAACAAATACAACCCCAACGAGCCCCAAACCGACGGACTCAACATCACAGACTGGAAAATTACAGTCAACACCAAACCAGTCAAACTCAACGTCTGGGACTTCGGCGGACAAGAAATCTACCACGCCACCCACCAATTTTTCCTCACCAAACGCAGCCTCTACCTCCTCGTGTGCAACTGCCGCACCAGCGAAGACGAAAACCGCCTCGAATACTGGCTGAAACTGATCGAAAGCTTCGGCGACGCTTCCCCTGTGATCATCGTCGGCAACAAATGCGACGAACAACCCCTGGATCTCAACCGCAAAGCCTTGCGCGACAAATATCCCAATATCAAAGCAATTATCGAAACCTCTTGCCAAAGCGGAACCGGCATCGAGAAACTCCGCAGGGCCATCCACACGGAAATCTCCGAACTCAAAGAAGTCTACGATCTTTTGCCGCTAAGCTGGTTCCAAGTCAAGCAGCGCTTGGAAAACCTCGACAAAGACATCATCAGCATCAGCCAATACGCCACAATCTGCGCTAAAGAAAACATCTTTGAAGAAACCGACCAAACCCAACTGATCGGACTGCTGCACAACCTGGGCATTGTCCTCAACTT
>NZ_JAUBQU010000088.1:0-27137 GCF_036701435.1 Microcoleus sp. Pol12A5 | reverse complement strand
TTGAGGATATTCTCGAAAATTATGGCTAAAGCGATCGGAATTTTTACCTTCTTGCACGTAGTCAATTTCTTGATATAAAATCTTAAAAAACTCGTGATAAATAGATTCTAGGTCATATTTGCGCGTCGCAGGCAAATAACGATCGCAAAAACGCATCACTTGGCGCACCGCCTTCACATCCAAATCAAATAAACTTTCCAAACCCGGACGCTGCACCTTCACAATCACATCTTCCCCGGTGTGCAGCCTCGCTTTGTGCACCTGTCCCAGACTCGCAGCAGCGATGGGCGACGGGTCAAAATCGCGGTACAAAGCATAAATATCCTTGCCTAACTCTGATTCTACAAGAGCGATCGCCTCTTCGGAACTAAACGGAGGAACCCGATCCTGCAACTGTTCGAGTTCCTTCACATACTCAAGCGGCAGCAAATCTGCGCGAGTCGAGAGAGACTGCCCGATTTTAATAAAAGTCGGGCCTAAATTCAGCAAAGTATTGACCAACCAATGAGCGCGAATTCTTCTAGTATGAGGCGAATTATTTTGCAGCAGTGCGTCCCACCACAAAAAAAACATAAACTTTCCCGCCGCTGCAAAAATGTCTATTTGCCGTGCCAGTGGCGAATATTTAGAACGTTGCCAACGCAGGGTTTTAGGTGCAGCTTTTGTGAGCATAATATTGGCGATCGAATTCCATGCACCGTGACAATTTTGAGGGAACAATCCAAGACGCAGAAACCGGCTTGTATGAAAAGACGGGTGGCAGACCTTTGAAACAGTTAAAAAACTCAGTTTCTTCAGTCTATACTGCGTAATATCATCTCCGATTATACAATTATAATTAAGTTCCTAGTAAGTAATGCAAGTCCTGATTAATTCATAAATAGATGACAGTAGGACTCACTACAAACACGCGCTAATTACAGACCAATAACCAGACATAATATAAGTCCTCTGGAAAATCAGCAATTGATAACCGCCAATTTAGATGGCAACCAGACCAACAATTCAAAACAGAGGACTTGGAAGCGTTTACGACATTTCCAAATCTCCCTCTTCTGGCAAGTCTTCTAGTTTCGCTTGTTCGCTGCCAATTCCCAGCAGCTTCTCAACGGAACTATTCTTCTACATTACAGAGTTCCGCTGCAAATTGCGGCAGAGTCAGAGTAAAAGATGTGCGCCATAAATTGTCAGATTCTGAACTTTCTGCCGGACAGCTAGATACATCAATAGTACCATTCAAGTGCTGCACTAAAGACTTTACCAGAGCCAGACCCAAACCCGTACCGGCGATAGCTTGGTCAGTAATGCCAGTGCCACGGCGGAACTTGTCAAAGATGTGGGGCAAATCAGCCGCAGAAATGCCGCGCCCGAGATTAGAAATACTCAGGACAATATAGCCGCCTGCCTCAGACGCCTCCAAAACTACCGCCGTTCCAGAAGCAGAGTATTTTCCAGCATTCGTCAGCAGTTCCAGGAGTATCCGATTCAGAATGTCCGGGTCGGTTTCCCAGTAAGGGGTCAACTTGGGCAAATCCACCTTCAGAGTCAATTGCTTATCAGCCCACTGTTTTTCAAAATCCCTAACTAAATCTTGAAATAAACGGTTGAGATCGATTTTGATTATAGCAATAGGGACTTGCTGAGGCTCAAACTGCTTGAGGGCCAGCAAATCGTTAACCAGATCGGTTTCCTTAGAACACTGCTGTTCTAGAATGTCGAGATACTTAGTCCGATTCGCTGACGGCAGTTCAGCTTGTTTGAGCATCAGAATGGCCAGCTTCATGATTGTTAAAGGGGTACGCAACTCGTGACTCAGAGTGCTGAGAAACTCGTCTTTAATCAGCTTCAATTTCCGCATTTGCTCTAGCTGATTGGCAGATTGTTCGTACAGTTTCCCCTGCACGTCTAGACTTTGCTGCAACTGAGATGTTCTGTCTAAGACTGCGGTTTGCAATTCCTTAAGCGTTTGAGTCTGGATAATCATCTTGCTCGCTTGAGCGCTGAGCGATTCGAGAACTTCTAATTCTTCCGCGTTCCAAGTGCGCGGCTGCGAGTGCTGCAAAACCAAGAAACCCAAAACTGTTCCCTGGCAGCAACCGCCCGTAAGGGGAACCAGCAGCAAGCCGCGAATGCCTTGGAGTTTCAAAATTTCTTTGGCTGCTTCTTGTTCTTTGCCGATTAATGCGCCTGCGTCAGCGAGGGCGAGGGGTTTGGGTGCGCTGTGGAATGCTTGACGGCAAAAATTAGATTCGGACAGCCAAAAAGCGGGAGAGTTATTTGGTTTTGAGTTGGGGATTTGGGATTGGGAATTAGCAGTTTTATCCTTGTTTTTTGTTTTGGAGGTTGAGCTTTTTTTTCCGGCAGCGCTTTGGGCTATTGCCTGTTTGTCGGGATATTTTTTTACAACGGATTCGCAAACTAATTCGACTTTCGCTTTGGGAGTTTGATTGGGAGAGCGAGTTGTAAATAGAGGATCTGTATATTTCAAGAGCAGGATTTGCCCTCTATCTACTTCCAGGGTATCGACGGTATTTTCAACAACTTGCTGCAATATTCGATCGACTTCTGAATTTGTGTCGATCGATGCAGCCACTGACACGAGTAGATTTTTGTATTTAGCTTGTCGCTGTAACTGTTCGTTTAAGTTGGCAATTTCTTGAGTTTTTTGAATGTGAGAAATCGCGATGCCGATCGCGTCTGATGCTGCTTCAAGGCGCTGCCGATCCGCTACCGACCACTCGTGAGGTTGCGACTTACCAACAATCACCATGCCATTTACAGCCCCTCCAAATCGCGCAGGCCCTGCCAGAATTGCCCGAAAAGGCAGCGCAGTCACAGGAGAATTGGGCGGTGAAGCTGCCGGACTATCGAGATAATCGGATATAGCCACTATCTCGCCGTCTGCTAGGACGTTTGCCCAAGCGGGATGTTCGAGTGATATGCTAGGCGATTTTAATCTTGTGCCTTGGGAGTGTTCCGGTGTTTCGGTGGAATCGGCAACACCGCCAACATAGGGGAAATCGCTGCTATTTTGCCAGTAAGCATTCGGATGTACTACTTTTTTGCCAACCACAGCAGTAACAAAACAGAAATCTGCCCGCCATGCAACCCCCAAAGTATTGGCTATTTGCAGCAGCAGGAGTTCTCGATCAAAGCTGGTGGCGAGAATTTGGCAAATTTGTCGCCCAAGAAGGGCAGGATCGACCTGGTACTGCATAAGACGATCCAGAAATTTTTGGACTGATACTGGTTCTGCGATTTGCGGAAAATGCAAAGTGCAAGACTCTGACGACGATCGGTCGATCGAAGTAAAGTCTTGATTTCCCTGGCGATCGATCATGGCAACCAAGCCTTTATTCTAAGATGTTTGAGCCTGCTCCTGCTGCCAATCTAGAACCTTTCCATAACTGTCGGCTTGACCGTTATGAGCCTGCTTTCTGTGTTTGTGCAGCCGGTCGGCGGGTCGCTCGATATGTAAAAATATACCCAGATCTGACCGAGTTCTATTTTCCTGTTTTCTACCCTTCTATCTCTACGGGATGAACTTTACCATCCTTTACCGGATGATTATCAATCGCATTCCCGCTAATTTTGACGGTTATTAATAGTATGAAGCTTTTCTAGAGACCGCTTAGTGACACCCATCTTCTGGCTGTGTGATGTTTCCTATTTAGGTTTGTGATCGTAACAAATTTTTATTGTGATACAAATCCGCCGATCGAATAATGCCGATCGCAAAAACTCAAAATCCCCAAATTATCACTCATAGCATAGCTGAGAGTTTTCGAGTTTTTGCTCAAAAACTCATTTTTCACAACACCTAGAGCAGAGCGACGAACTGTAGGGTTAAATTTATCCGACTTACCTGCTTACTTATTTTGTGCTTCCTGTTGGGCTTTATCGCTATTTTGGCGGTAAAGTGCCGTCCGGTTCTGAGCCGTTGTGTAGCGGGGATGCTGGGAAGGCACGGCGGCCATCAAATCGGAAGCTTGCTGCCACTTAGCAGCTACGATTAACCAATCCTGGCGAGATTGAGCGGTTTTGCCCTGGGTGGCTGCTTGTTCGGCTACTCGCACTGCTCGGGTAAAAGAGTCAACAGCAGAATTAACAGTCTCCTTAGAAATTTTCAAAGCAGGTTTTGCCTCAGAGGAAGGGGCAGTTGCTACTGCTTGGGTGGTGGCTTGTGTGCTGTTTGGCACTTGGGAATTAAGTCCTTTGTGGATGGCGGCCGCTGCTGCAAGCAACAGCACGGTCAAGCTGATGCCACCGACGATACCGCGCTGAAATTGCCGCGGCTGCTGCATCGATCGAGGTATAGCCATTCTCGGCAAAGCCCGCTTGCCGGAGAAAGCTTGGCGTTCGTGATGGGCGCTGGCTAAACGCTTGAACAAATTCGGCTTTCGGAGTTTAATTTCTTGACACCACAACAGTTGATTATCCGGATCGCGACTAATTTCTTCCAGCCACAGCAGTTGGTGTTCTCGAACAAGCCGGCTGTTGATGTTAACTCGGCGAATATTGCGGGGCGAAATGCGTTCCAAAATGTCTCGGACTCGATCGACCAAACTAGACTCTTCGAGGAGTTGGGGGGTTGCAGCTTCGCACAGCAGTTGCAGCACCCCGTCTGCAAACACAGCTCGGGCCCTGACTCCTATCTGTGCCAGTTCGTCATTAAGGATTTGAATAATCGATGCAACCGAGCCCTCGCGAGCTTGTCGAGCAATGTCATCTATTGGATTTGCCATAAAACTATCTTGACGCTTAGCAATCTGTTAATTGTTAACCCAAAGTCTCGGATCTAATTTTTACTCATACAGGTTATCACTGACACTGCCAGGTTAAAATAAACAGATGCAAATCTTGCATACCGATCCACTTAAAATTATCACCACAGCATCGAGCGAGGCTAACAGGAAATAAACTATGGGTAAAGTAATTAGCGGTCAAATTTTTGTTGTAGACGACAACATCGATACAGATCAAATTATCCCGGCCGAATACCTGACCCTGGTTCCCTCGAAGCCGGATGAGTACGAGAAACTAGGCAGTTACGCTATGATTGGGTTGCCCGATCGCTACGGTAAGTTTATCGAATCCGGCGAACAGAAAACCCGGTATCCGATTATCATAGCGGGCGAAAATTTTGGCTGCGGTTCTTCGCGGGAGCACGCTCCCATCGCTCTGGGGGCCGCGGGCGTAACAGCAGTGGTGGCTTTGTCTTACGCACGCATTTTCTTTCGCAATTGCTCGGCTACTGGCGAATTGTACCCGATCGAATCAGTCGAGCGGCTCTGCGACTTGTTTGTAACTGGCCAAGAAGTGACGATCGATTTTACAGAAGAGGTAATTGTCAACCACACTCTCGATCGAACTTTCTCGCTCAAACCTTTAGGAGAAGTAGGGCCTGTAATAGATGCCGGAGGGCTGTTTGACTACGCGCGCCAAACGGGAATGATTGCTGCTCGCTCTTAACTTTTAAAACCCCTGCAATGTAGGGTGTACCACCGGGCGCACCTTACAAATATCTCCCAGCTCAAACCGCTCCCATCTAGGGTACGGGGAATTTTTTTCAAATCGACTCAATAAAATTCAATAAAATACGCTGGTGAGCAATGCCAAAAGGTCGCACATCTCCTGACTGCTCAGAAAAGCATTTTCCCGCCCGAATCTCCTCCGGTGTCAACAACTTCATATCCCACCCCTCAAGCAAAACTAAATCCTTGACATCCGCACTAAGTTGTGAATGAAAAACGTGGCGAACGACATCTTTTTCGACATCACAACAAAAAAAAGAAACACTTGCAGGAGCATAGCCAATTTCCTCTGATAATTCCCGCACTAGAGCAACTTCCGGCGTTTCCCCCGGTTCCAAGTGTCCGCCAAACAAAGCCCACTGTCCGGGATACCTGATGTGAGGAATATCGTCCCGCAACTGACAGAGAAACCTGCCCTCTCGGTACAAAATCGCGATCGCAACGTGAATTTTAGTCATAAGAAATTTTTACAACAAGCAATGTACGGAATTAATGGATTTAACGGATTTAACCTAGGGATATTCAGGAGAGAAGGAAGACGGAAGAAGTTATTTACGAGATAGAGGAGAAGTTGGTGTAGGGGCAGGTTAACCGCAATCTGTAATATAAACAAAAAAGCTGATAAACCAGCCCGGACGAGGCTATTATAGTCGAGCAACTTTTAGCATAAATAAACCTACCCACAGCGTTTGGGCGCAACTACAAACCTTTGATTTTTATGAAATTGAGGTACTTAATTATTGAACGAAATTAGGATCTTCATATTTTTATTTATTTGTCGCTGGAGTGCGCTTTAATTGTTCCATTTCCTCAACATAAACTTCACCTAAATCTTTTCCGGCCAATTCCTTCAGAGTAATACTCTTGTAGCGGACTTCTCCCTTGAGCAACACTTCATCGCCAAGCTGGGGCAAATCTTGCTTGGTTAAAATCCAAATACTGCCAGTACCATCGTCAAGTTGATAAGCCGCATTTCCTACAAAGGGAGCGCGATTTTCCACCTTTCCTCGAAGATAAACTTCAGCATCCACTTGCCGCTTTTGTTGAACGTCGCCAATGCTAGCAACATTAAAACCAAGATTAAGTTGAGACAGGGGTAAATTGCCGCAACTGAAAAAACCGCTGGCGAGGATTAGCGACAAAGAGGCGGTGCAGAATCTTTGAACCCAAACTTGCTTAACTGCAGTAGTCATTGGTCAACTGATTTGAGATGTGAGATACGACTTACTTTAACAGAATCCCCAGAATCGATCGCAAGTAAGAAATTTCTCTAGTGTAGTCCTTGGCGGGGATTAAGCTAAAATCTAAAATCGTCAGCCCCTAACCCAGAGTCTACAATGGATGCCAAAACTGCTCAAATACTAGATGGCAAAGCTTTAGCGACAAAGATTCAAACCGAGCTGAGCGATCGAGTCCGCGCCCTACAACCCCAAAAGGGGCGTCCTCCCGGACTTGCCGTGCTGATGGTGGGCGAAAACCCAGCTAGCGCAGCCTATGTCCGCAATAAAGAGCGAGCCTGCGCTAAAGTTGGCATAGCTTCCTTCGGCAAGCATTACCCCGCAAATGCTACTCAAGCCGAACTAGAACTTGCAATTCGTGCACTCAACGAGGACGATCGAGTTGATGGCATTTTAGTTCAATTACCGCTACCAGAGCACTTAGACGCAATTTCCCTGCTGTACCAAATTGCCCCCGACAAAGATGCTGACGGACTTCACCCTGTAAATTTAGGCCGTCTCGTGCGCGGGGAACAAGGTTTGCGGAGTTGTACTCCTGCCGGAGTGATGCGGTTATTGCAGGAATACCAGATTGATTTGAAAGGAAAAAATGCCGTTGTTTTGGGACGGAGTATTTTGGTGGGTAAACCGATGGCGCTGATGCTATTAGAAGCCGACTGCACTGTTACTGTAGCTCATTCGCGATCGCAAAACTTAGAATCTATTACCAATCAAGCCGATATTTTAATAGCCGCAGTCGGCCGCACAGAAATGATTACAGCTAATATGGTTAAACCCGGATCAGTAGTAATTGATGTCGGTATCAACCGCGTCGTCAACCCAGACGGTACGAGTCGTTTAGCCGGAGATGTAAACTTTGATGCTGTTAAAACAGTAGCCGAATTTATCACACCGGTGCCGGGAGGAATCGGGCCGATGACTGTTGCTATGCTTTTGGAAAATACCGTTTCTAGTTATATTGAATGCGGTTCTAATTGAATTATGACCCACTTGTGAGCCAGTATTGGCTCAAGTAGGGTTAGTAATCTACCAACAGACAAAGATTTTAACTATGGCTTTAAAACCGGATGCGTCAGGAACATTGCGCTTAATTGGCGACAACACCTCGGAATTCATTCAACTTTTTCCTGCAGATCTAACAAATTTTCCTTTAGGAGCTTGGGCGCTCGATGGCGACGATACAGTAAATGGCTCAGAGGCTAGCGAGTTAATCCTCGGAAATGAAGGGGAAGATATTCTCACAGGTTTTGCAGGCAACGATGCTTTATTTGGGGGAAAAGGAAGAGATGCCTTGTTTGGACAGGAGGGGAATAACTCCCTCAATGGTGGTCTAGATGCTGATTTTCTTCTTGGAGAGGCTGGCGATGATATTTTATTTGGAGGGAGAGGCAATGATTTGTTATCCGGCGGAGATGGAAATAATACTCTGGTTGGCGGCTTGGGCAGAGACTTCTTAGAGTGTGGGTTGGGGAATAATTTATGCGTTCTGGGAATAGATGCTGCCACTACAGAGATCAATTCTAGTGATATAATTGAAAGTTTTGATTCTGATTTGGATCGCATTGGATTAGCGAGTGACTTAACGGTCAATGATATAGTGTTGGAGCCGGTACAGAATGTGGCATTAACATATACTTTCGATCTGCCACAAGCTTTACAACCATTACTTCCTCCAGGTCCGGCAGACGCATTTAGCGGATCTGCTTCAGGCACTCAACTCAGAGGTGGAATTAGCGGAGTTTATTCAGGAACTCTAATCAGAGTCAGGAATTCTAATGCGATTTTAGGTTTTGTAGAGAATGTAACCCCAAATGAAGTTCAAAGCAGGATTGTTTCCGTTCAGGCTTTCTAACTAAATTCAGGACAATTACTCCTGGACTGACAAACTTATCATACAGCAGATTCCATGTATATAGGATAGACTCTATAGAAATCCTACATAAGTCGTAATTTTTTTACCCCACCCCAACCCTCCCCAAACTCGCGGGGAGGGAGTAAGAAATTCACAATGATTTAGGATTGCTATATAAATTCATACTGCTGCTTGAGATAGAGTCTAAACTTTTGCTCCAAATATGTCCCCACAGCCTTTCCGTCGGTGATGCCGTAAAGCAGAGGTTCCAGATGTTGAGACTCGGCTGCTGAAAATATTGCCGCCTCAGAACAAAGAATTTCTACGGTCAGAGCCGTCATAGGGAGTTTGCGTGTATCTGCGGTTAAAAAATCAAAATTAGCCAAAAAACAGAGGGCGGGTTTTGCATAAAACTGGACCGCACAAGTCCAATTTTATGCTCTAAACCCGCCCTCGCCAAACTCCCTTAATAAGCGTCTTGCAATTCGTAGAAATCAGGGGAAATGTAATCTTTCCGCAGTGGCCAGCCTACCCAATCTTCGTTCATCAAAATCCGTTTTAGATTCGGATGTCCTTCATAGACTATGCCGTACATATCGTAGGATTCCCGCTCTTGAAAGTCGGCTGCTTTCCAAATCCAGTAGACTGATGGCACTCTGGGATCTTCGCGCGGTACGAATACTTTGACGCGGACTTCTTCAGGCTTGGAAGCATTGTCTGTCAGTTTAACCAAGTGGTAGACGCTGACTAAATCTTGTCCCGGCCCTTGGTCGTAGGCGCACTGGCACTGCATATAATTAAACCCGTAGGCATACAGTGCTGTTGACATCGGAATTAAGAATTCTCGATCGACCTTTAATATCTCCACGCCCAAATTATCGGCCGCTAAAGCTTCGTGTTCAAACCCATTCTGAGTCAACCACTGGGAAACCTTCCCGGCTTCAACAATTGCAGATTCTGTCTCAGCCACGGTTTACCTCCTGTTTTTGTCCTGCAAGCAGGGCCGGCGGTACTGGCATTCCCATTGCTTCTGTCAATTCCTTCGGCGGCGCTATCCGGCCTGGAACTGACAAGTATTTGCCGTCCAAAATATCGTCTACTACTTTCATTTTGTGGGGTCTGGTGTAGTAGCGGTGGGTTGGCAGCAAATTGGCCCGTTCTTGCATGGAATTGTTGGCGATTTTTTTCCGCAGTTTGATAATTGCGTCAATAATCGCTTCTGGGCGGGGGGGACAGCCGGGGATGTACACGTCTACAGGAATCAGTTTGTCAACGCCTCTGACTGCTGTGGTGGAGTCCATGCTGAACATTCCGCCGGTGATTGTGCAAGCGCCCATCGCGATCACGTATTTGGGTTCCGGCATTTGTTCGTACAGCCGCACCAAGATGGGGGCGTACTTCATGGTAATTGTGCCGGCGGTGATGATCAAGTCGGCTTGTCGGGGACTCGATCGCGGTACTAGACCGAATCTGTCGAAGTCAAAGCGCGATCCGATCAAAGCTGCAAATTCGATGAAGCAGCAGGCCGTGCCGAAAAGCAGCGGCCACAGGCTCGAAAGTCTCGCCCAATTATAGAGGTCATCCACTGTTGTCAGGATAACGTTCTCTGAGAGTTGGGATGTGACTTCCGAGCGCTCGACCGGGTTTATCAGGGCTTTTTGTGATTTGTCAGAACTTAAGACCATTCCAAGGCTCCTTTGCGCCATGCATAGACAAGAGCAATAACGAGGATCGTGATAAAAAACAAGGCTTCGATGAAAGCCAACAGTCCTAGCTGGTTGAAAGCAACCGCCCAAGGATAGAGGAAGACGGTCTCTACGTCGAAGATGACGAAGACCAGGGCGAACATATAATATCGGATGTTGAACTGAATCCAGGCTCCGCCGATCGGCTCGACGCCGGATTCGTAGGTAGTGCGTCGGTCGTAGGGACGACTTTTGGGGCGCAGTACCTTAGACGCCGTGAGGGCGAGGATAGGGACTAGGCTGGAAATTAACAGGAAGCCTAAGAAATACTCGTAGCCGCTGAGTGCAAACACGGTGAATAATTACTGCCTAGGTGAAAGGGTTCTGTAACTTGTCTGTTACATTATATAGATTTTGGGTAGCTAAAATTACGGGTGGTTGAGATTAATCGTCCATCTTCTGCAATAATTTTTAATGTATATTTTAAGATTAGCTTACCTACTCTTTTGGAGCTATGAGCGATCGAGCCACTGAAACTAAAACCCTCGATCGGCACGAGTGCCGCGCCTGCGGCTACGTCTACGATCCGAAAAAGGGGAATCCTAAAAATGACATTGCCCCGGGCACGGCTTTTGAAGATTTGCCCCAAACTTGGGTCTGTCCCGTTTGTGCAGCGCGCAAGTCGATGTTTCAAAATCTCGGTCAGATGGAAGGGGTATCGGGATTTAAGGCAAATCAGCGCTACGGTGTCGGTGTCAACGGCATGACCGAAGGTCAGAAAAGTTTGCTGATTTTTGGCGGCTTGGTCGTTGGTTTCTTGTTGTTACTTAGTATGTATGGTTTGCAGTAAGACGATTGTGAGATTTTGGCAACGAATTGTAATGTTATTGGCCGCTGCCCTCATCTGTACGAGTTGCAGCACCATCGGTTCTGTGAGTTACAACCCCTGGCAAGTGATTTCCTTGCCGACGGAAGCTAATTTGCAGGATATTGCCTTTACGGGCAATCCTCAGCACGGCTGGGTTGTGGGTTCTGAGGCGACTTTGCTCGAAACCCTTGACGGTGGCACTAGCTGGAAGTCTATAGCACTGGATATCGACGATCCGAGGTCGCGTTTTGCATCGGTGAGTTTTTCGGGTTCCGAAGGCTGGATTGTCGGCCAGCCTTCTGTTTTGCTCCACACAAACGATGAGGGCAAGTCTTGGACGCGGATTGCTTTGAGCAGTCAGTTGCCTGGTTCTCCGAGTACGATCGCGGCTTTGGGCCCGAATTCCGCCGAGATGACGACCGATGTCGGGGCGATTTACCGGACTTCTGACGGCGGCAAAAACTGGAAAGCTGTCGTGCAGGATTCTTTTGGGGTAGTTCGCAATATCAACCGTTCTGAAGACGGGCAGTATGTTGCGGTTTCCTCAAAGGGCAATTTCTACTCGGTCTGGAAACCAGGACAAGAAGCTTGGGAACCTCACAACCGCAATAGTTCTCGCCGCCTGCAAAATATGGGCTTTACCAAGGATGGGCGTTTGTGGATGCTTGCCCGCGGCGGTCAGATTCAGTTTAGCGACCCGTCCAATCCTGAAGGTTGGGGAAAACCTTTTTTTCCCGATCGCAAGGCGAGTTGGGGTTTGCTGGACATGGCTTACCGGACTGATAATGAAGTTTGGGTAGCCGGCGGCGGCGGCAATTTGCTTTGCAGTTTGGACGGTGGCAAAACTTGGCTAAAAGACCGCGAAGTAGAAGATGTTCCCGCTAATTTTTACAGGATTGTCTTTATGGGGCCCGATCGCGGATTTGTGATCGGTGCGAGCGGTACTCTACTTAAATATCAAGGTTCAGCGCAAGCGGCTTGATAGTAGAATAGTAATAGAGATTGTCTGTCAATTTGTTGTTGAAAGGAGGATTCTAAATGGCTGGTACAACTGGAGAACGTCCGTTTGGGGACATTATTACAAGTATCCGTTATTGGGTAATTCACAGCATCACCATTCCGGCTTTGTTTATTGCTGGATGGCTGTTTGTGCAAACGGGTTTGGCTTACGATGCTTTCGGAACTCCTCGCCCTAACCAGTATTTCACACCGCAGCGGGAAGAAGTGCCGATTATCTCGGATCGCTTTGAAGCTAAGAAACAAGTAGATCAGTTCATTGCCAAGTAATTTAACAAGGATTTGGAAAAATGACGAGCAGAACCCCAAATAATGAGCCAATTTCGTATCCGATTTTTACGGTGCGCTGGTTGGCAGTTCATACTTTAGGTGTCCCAACAATTTTCTTTTTGGGCGCGATCGCAGCAATGCAATTTATTCAACGATAGGAGTTTACAATGCCTGAGCGCGTTCCTAATCCCAACGAGCAGCCTGTTGAGTTAAACCGGACTTCTTTGTATTTGGGTTTGTTGCTGATTTTTGTTTTGGGTATTTTGTTTTCCAGTTATTTCTTTAATTAACTGGTTTTTGAGTTTGCTTTCAATAGTTCGATCGAATGTGTTTAGCTGTGAATTAGTGAGGTGATGGCTATGTTTAGTGAAAGTGGCAGAATTCCTTTGTGGGTGGTAGCTACTGTCGCAGGCCTCGGTGTTCTGAGCATTGTGGCTCTTTTCTTCTACGGTGCATATGCCGGTTTGGGTTCTTCGATGTAAGGAGAATCAAGCTTATTTTCGGCTTTTAACCCCCCTTTTTTAAGGGGGGTTTTAATTATGAGAATTGTATTGGTAAAGCGGGGGTAAATGTTATTGAGAGTGGGGATTTGTGGGCAAGTTTATGAGAATTTAATCATCGGGTGAAAGGGGGATTTTTGGTGGTTGGGTGGAGATTTTATCAAGAAACTGCTCGCCTTGCGGGTTCACCAATAACCCCAAAATCGCTCGGCACTAGCCGAAGATCGCCTCAGAGTATGACCCGATCGTGAAATTAGCCAAAAGTTGCGAGTAGAATGGTGCAAGAGCCGATCGCTCGATCGTAGTGCACAGCGAAATATGACCCCACCGCCGCCGCCCCGCAAACCTCAAACCGTCTTGGGTGCGATTACCCAAGCAGTCCAGACTATTGCCAAGGTTAATTTTAACCAGCTAGCGCTGAAACCAAACGCCAAAGTACCCGAACTGTGGGTACAGGATGCCGGTGCAGCTAAAGCTGAGGTTTATCCGCTGTTGGGCGATCGATATTTATTAGGTCGATCTTCCAAATCTTCAGATATTGTAGTTCGCAATCCCGTGGTCAGTCACGTGCACTTATCCCTGTCGCGCGATACTCGGCGGCGAACTCCTTTTGTCATCAAAGATGAAGACTCCACAAACGGCATTTACAATGGCAAAAGGCGAGTTAAAACTATGTCCCTGCGTCACGGAGACGTGTTTACTTTAGGGCCACCGGAACTAGCCGCCGCTGTCAGAATTCAGTATGTATATCCGCCACCTTGGTATGTGCAACTTGTGCGTTACAGCTTTTACGGCGTCAGCGGCATCACCGCTTTGATTGCGGTGTTGGTAGGCATGGAATCGACAAAGTTTCAAGTGCGGCCTCTGCCCAGAAGTATCAATGGCCCCGTGATTGTTTACGCCCGCGACGGGCAAACTCCTCTGCGTCCTCCTCAGAATAACGCTCACTTAGAATTAAAAAAATTGCAGGATTTTTCGCCTTATTTATCCAAGGCTGTACTTGCTTCGGAAGACAGCCGGTACAATTGGCATTTGGGGGTAGATCCGATCGGAGTTTTGCGCGCGCTGTTGACCAATGTTCGCGGGGGAGGAATTCGGGAAGGCGGCAGCACTGTGACGCAGCAGTTAGCGAGGAGTTTGTTTCGAGATTATGTGGGAACTCAAGATTCGGCCGGACGCAAGTTGCGGGAAGCTGTAGTTGCCCTGAAACTGGAGAATTATTACAGCAAAGATGAGCTGTTGCTGACTTATTTGAATCGCGTGTTTTTAGGAATTGACCTTTACGGTTTTGAGGATGCGTCTCGGTTTTATTTTGGCAAGTCGGCGAAGGATTTAACTTTGTCAGAGGCGGCAACTTTGGCGGGAATTTTGCCGGCGCCAAACAGTTTTAATCCAATTCAAAATTATCAGTTGGCGGTGCAGTACCGCGATCGAGTAATCGAACGGATGCGGGCTATGGGGACGGTTTCTCAGGAAGAAGCCGATCGCGCGAGGCGATCGCGAATTGAGATAAATCCCAAAGCTCGCGAATTTTTGCAAAGTACGATCGCTCCTTATTTCTACAGTTATGTATTTGATGAGTTAGAGTTTTTGCTGGGGGAGCAGTTAGCCAGAGAAGGCAATTTTATTGTAGAAACAGGTTTGAACCCCAGGCTGCAAAAGTTGGCGGAAAGTTCCCTCAGAAATGCTGTTGAAAATGCGGGAGCAAGTGCAGGTTTTTCTCAAGGAGCAGTGGTAACTCTCAATACTGCAACCGGAGAAGTCTTAGCTTTAGTTGGGGGCGTAGATTATTTGAAAAGTCAGTTTAATCGGGCTACTCAAGCTTTGAGACAGCCCGGTTCTACATTTAAGATTTTCACCTATGCAGCCGCCCTGGAACGGGGAATCTCAGCCGATAAAACTTATTCTTGCGCTCCCCTTTCCTGGGGCGGACAAACTTACAGCGGCTGCGAGAGAACCAGCGGCAGTGCTGATATGTATCGGGGTTTAGCACAGTCGGAAAATGCAGTTGCTTTGAGAGTAGCACAGGATGTCGGTTTAGACAATGTAGTGCAAATGGCTAGACGTTTGGGGATTACTTCTGAACTGCATTCTAACCCGGGTTTAGTATTAGGTGAAAGTGAAGTTAATGTGTTGCAATTAACTGGTGCTTTCGGGGTTTTGGCAAATCGGGGTTTGGGAAATCGTCCCCACGTAATTAAGCGAATTATTGACAGTAGCGATTGCAAAGATAGAAATAATTTTAACAGTTGTCGGGTGATTTATGACTATCAAAAAGATGGCATTGCCAATCGGCAGTTAGTCTCTGAAGCCGTAGCGGATACGATGACTGATATGCTGCAAGGTGTGGTGCGGGGAGGTACGGGTAGCAGTGCTGCTTTGGGGTTGGGAGAAGCTGGAAAAACAGGCACAACTAATGATAATAGAGATTTGTGGTTTGTCGGTTATATTCCGAGTCAGCAACTGGTAACAGGAGTTTGGTTGGGAAATGATGATAATTCTCCGACTGCCGGAGGTAGTGCAAATGCTGCTCAGTTGTGGGGGGAGTATATGCGACAGGTGGCGCGTTAAGTGGATGCGGGGATGGGATGAATTTTGATACGGCATTGAAATATCCAATTTAAATGCGGTACAGCTTGTCAACTCAATCTCCAAATCCTAAACGCAGAACCCATGAAAAACAGATGCTGCGATTGTTGTTCTAAGAGGGCGCGCCAGCTAACAATCTCCGCGAGCAATGACATCAATACGTTATAGATTCCCAGGCTGATGAATGTTAACTGAGCGAGGATGTTTTCAGGGCTTGGGTTGTTCGTTGTCAAAGCGATCGCACCTATTTTCGTTTTTTAAAAAATCTAGCCAAAATTTAATCCTTATTCATACTTCCGGCCGCGCCACTGAGTAGGCTGATTCAACGCAGAAATGAGAATTCGCAAAAACGCCAGCGGATCGGCCAAAGGTGACAGCCAAAACAGCCATTTACCCGATGCCCCAGTTGTATCGTAGGAAGGTGCGATCGCAAAACACAAAGCCGATCGCACTGCAACCAAAAATACATTCAATCCCAACAGCCAAAAGTGCGGAAATACACCAACCGGCGGCAGCGAACCAAACAGCAAATAGCAAAATATAATCGGCACGGGCAAACCTTGAACCGCCAGCAACAGCCACAAATCGCCCCAGATTTGACCGCCAGAAGCAGCATCTTTCAAATCGAGCGATCGACCCCATTCATTCCAAGTCTCGATCGCCCCCTCATACATCCGCACCTTCAACACCTTAGCCCCGTCCAAAAAGCCCACCTTAAAGCCCTTAGCAGCCGCATAGCGAGCCAGAGTCACATCATCGCAAAAAGAACCCCTCGCGACCTCATAGCCCCCTAATGCCACCAAAACCTCGCGCCTGCACAAGAAACACTGACCGTTCGCCATCACCCGTTCCGGCACATCCCCGCCAGTCCCCGTCGGCCCGAACCGATAAACCAAAGTCATTAACAAAGCAGGTTGCAGCCACAACTCCCCCGGATACTTGAGGATAAACTGCGGCGACAGCGAAATCAAATCGTAATTTCCAGCTTTCGCCGTTTTGAGTAAACTCGCAATCAAACCCGGATGCGGCACAGTATCGGCATCTATCCCCAAAATCCACTCGCACTTCTCGGAACTTGCCAAAAAACCTGCATTCAGTGCCCAGGGACGCCCTACCCAACCTGCAGGCAGCGGATCGTCGTTAATCAAGCGAAACCGGGGGTCTTTTTGTGCGGCTGCTTTGACTAAATCTCCGGTTCCGTCTACCGAATAGCTGTCAACCACAATTACTTCTCGGAGTTCGTAACTTTGGCTGGTTAATCCTTCCAAACAAGGCGAAATGCGATCGGCTTCGTTCAAAGTCGGTACTACCGCAGTACAAGCACCTAACAAATCCAACGTCGGCGCATCGGGTTCCAGGGGCGGGATGCGCGATGGGCCTTTAATTAAGCGCGACATCAGAATGACTGCAGCGGGCAATTGCAGCAGCAGAAGTGCGACAGGGATGATAGTTGTCAGCGGTTGGGAGAACACGTGAGGGGCGATCGGCAAAACCATACTATTAAAGAATTGAAGAATTGGGAATGACTGACTGGATATAGGTGGGGAGCTTATTTACAGTTCATTTTTTGGTAACTAATATCAATTTGAAAAATTTAATCAAATTTTGACCTCAAACATATTACAGGAATTGCGAATGAAAAAATCGCCGCTGAAAAACCCGGTTCCTTGTAGAAACCGGGTTTTTAAACTAGCTCAAAATTTAGTGTAAATTTTTGCTAAATCAGCCACAGTTACTTGCTAGCAACTCACTTACGCAAAACGCCCACGGGCTGAGGTGGAATTTCAGCCGCGATAACAGATGTATCCAAAGACGGCATTGTTTCGGTTACGTCACCTGCTGCGGGTTTAGCGATCCAGCTTAACGCGATCGCCGGAACTACGCCCAGAAGCACCGCTAGCGATGTCGGGAACCAGAACCGAGAATCCAACGAAGTTACAGTGATAATTGCTCCGAAAGCAAAGTTTACCAAATAAACAATTAAGGGCAAACCCAATTCCGATCGCTCTAATTTAATCGGGGTTTTTCTCCACAAGAAAGCTGCTACAGACATAAATAGCGCCCCCGTACCCATCCAGCCGGCCAAATTGCGGTAAGGCATCCCAAAGAAAGCCCCAAGTTCCTCAAACTCCCAAAAAGGCACAGAAGTTTGACTCATCGCCGGATCTAGTACAAAATCCCAAGCTGTTAGCAGCAAAGCACCAAGGGCGATCGCCCCTACTTGGCGCACCCAGTTGAGTTCACTTTTACCGCCAGCTACTCCAGCGCGAGCAATTAAATAGGAAACCAGTCCCAGATAAAACCACGAGAGGGGAATTGTAAACGGAACCAGCCCTGCAATTTTGTAACCCAAACCGCTCAAATAGTGGTAGTGGCCGAAGGGAAAACCCGTACTCGTTCCCAACAACTCGCTACTCAAGGACAAAAAAACAGAAGGCAGTAAAAAAGCCAGAGTTGCACCCAAACCCAACGTCCGCAAGGCATAGAGAGCAACCGCTGCAGCACCAAAGATGATATAAACTACTCCACCCCCAGCCATCCCCCACTGGAATAGCGTTTGCCCTGCTGGTGGCAAACTCATCACCAATTCGGGACGGGGTAAAATCAGCAGCAACCCTGCCAATCCAAAAGCCATTGACAAGACGTGGGCAATCAGGCAAAAGCGCTCAGCAATCAAAAGTTGCTTCATGGGACTCCTCGAAAAAATATTAGATGCAAAAAGCACTCTTAACAGTTTACAAACTTTAACAAAAAACCAACTGCATTTGAGTCAGTTGTCTGTTGTCTGTTGTCTGTTGACTGTTGTCTGCCAGCCCGATGCCCGATGCCCGATCTGAAATTACTGCCAATTGCCCACTAGCACGAAAGGTGCCCAGAAATACGGGTTCTGATACTGTTGGTTTTTCAGCAGGGTTAATTGAGCGTTGCGGAGGGCTTCAGCTTTGCTGGTTTTAGAAGAAGCAAGCTGCCGGTAAAACTCAGTCATAAAGATAGCTGTAGATTCGTCGTTGACTTGCCAAAGGGTGGCGGCGGTGCTGCGGGCACCCGATCGAATTGCGGCCCCGGCCAAACCCAAAGCCGCGCGGTTATCGCCCGAAGCAGTTTCGCAAGCACTCAAAACCAAAAGTTCGATCGCCTGTTGTCTCTCACCAGTGCGGGCTCGCAGGAGTCGATCGAACTCCTTAACATTCACTTTCTGATCCCAAGTCACAATAAAAGTATCCGCCGCGTTCGAGCTAAACTGACCGTGAGTTGCCAAATGGACGATCGGGTAAGACACCGCTTTAATTCGATCTTGCAACCGCCCGCTGACAAAATCTTCATTCAGCAGCGAACTCGCCGGCATCTCGGCTGCAATTTGTTCAACTTCCTCCTTCACCCCCGGCAAAGCCGAGAAGCCTTGACGCGCTTCGGAGAGGGCAGCGGTGAGCACTTTTAACTTGACTTTGTTCAGCGGTTTCGGTGCTAGCAGTTGCAATCCCGGCGCCAAAGCAATACTGTATTTTTCTACTAAAAACTTTTCACCGTCGTGGAGCACCGCCATCGGCAGATTTCGCAAATAACCGTCGAGCACAAATACCAGGGTTTTAATCCCAGCAGCGGTCAAATCCGCCTCTGCGGGGCGGATTAACCAGTCATAAACCTGTTCAACTGGTTGCCTCCTGTTGCGCGGGAAAGATGCAGGCCGGATGGTATTTTTGGCTTGTCTGAAGGCAGTTTCCAACTCGGCTTGAGACTTCTTCGTAGCGTAGCGGCGCAGGGGTTTGCCGGGAATTGACAAAATTACCTCCAAACGATCGCTCAAAATAATCGGATAAATCACCGCCGCTGTCGGATCGATTTCCTCGATCGACTTTGGTTTAGCATCAGCGCAAGCATCCCGAAAAAAGTTGTCCAATTCCGCCAACTGCAAAGATTCCACCGTTTGGCGCGCTAGTTTCAACTTAGCTTGACTGGGAGATTCCTCTTGCAAAAGCAGCCCGACTAATTCCCGATAAACCGGTTCGGCACTTTCCCGAAACGAAAATTGGACTTCGGGATTGACTGTCACCAAATCGCCCCGCAAAGAAGAAAGTACATTCACAGCTTGAGTATATTGAGCGATCGCCCCTTCTGTATTCCCCTGAGCTTTCCGAATCCGTCCCAGTTGCCAAAACAATTGGTAAGCAATATCGGGAGATTGAAACGCCGGTGCTAAACTCAAAGCCTGAATTGTGATATTTTCCGCAGTCTGATACTGCTGTTGGATTTCCGATAGTTTGCCTTTAGCTGCCAGAATATAAGCTTGTATTCGTTTGTCGCCCAAACTGTTTGCTGGTTCGACAGAGCGATCGAGCATTGTGTCAATCTCCCTTAAACTCAAAGTTTTCGCTGGCGATTGAGCTAATTTCATCAAGCTTTGAGCTAGATTAATTTGAGCGTAAAGTCCAGCGCGATTCGACCCAAATTGAGCGACTTGAGGTTCGATGGAACGCCACAAAGCTTCTGCCTCAGACCAATCTTTGCGATCGACCAACAAACTCAATTGGTTTAACTTTGCCTGAATTTGTAGGAGCGATCGCTCCGGCATCGCCTGGGCAGATCGAGCATAATACTCTAGGGCAAAGCGTTCCCAATCACCGCGCTGTTCTGGTGTCAAACCCGGTTTATTGCTTTTAGCCCGTACCGTATTGCCCAGATTGAGATAAATTGCAGCCTCCTCTGGTCGGGAACCTAATTTTTGGGCTGCTTCGAGTCCAACCGACAGCACATCCTGCGATCGTTCCAGTTGTCCCAAAACCCGCAGTACCCGCCCTAAAGCATGAATTGCCCGGACTTGTTCGAGAGAAACTGGCTGATTTTTCATAATTTCCAAACTCCCTGCCGAAACTTCGCAAGTTTGGTTTTCCAGCTTGAAAGAAGCTAACAGCATTTTGCAAGCTCTGGGATAAAGTCCGAGAATTTCCCAAGCCCGACTTTGATTAATTTGAACTTGAAGAAGTTGGGGTTTTCTATCAATTTGCTCAAAAATTTTAGCAGCTTGAGTCCAAATATCGATCGCATCTTGAGTCTGACCGCGTTCGAGTTGCAACTGTCCTTGAATGTTGAGAGTTTCAGCCAAAATCCGCTGCTGTTCGGGAGTTTTTGCCTGTGTTCGCACAACAGACAAACTGGAATTTACAGCTTTTTCTGCTTCTTCCCAAAGCGCCAACTGCCCGTAGGTTGCAGCTAAATTGCTCAAAGCTGTGGCGCGATCGAGATTTTCACCTTTTGCCTCAAACTGCGCCGCCGCTTTCTGCAACAGCGGTACAGCTTCCGAAAAACGTTCCTCTCGGTAAAGAGTTCGAGCTTGTCGGACAAGCTGAACCGCTGGTGGTGGATTAACCTGAGCAACTCCGGGAGGAATCGCAACTGCTAGCAGACAGGAAATCACAAATAACAGAATTACTTGCCGGAGCGATCGGGTAAACTTCATATTTAGAAAATAAAATTACAACCGCAGACACACATACCAATTAACCCAAATACATCTTATTCTTGATCTGCGTTAATCTACGTTAATCCGCCTACATCGGCGGTCAAAAACAACCTAATTTCAACGCGGCACACAAACAGAACTCGGTCGAGGATTGCGAGAGTCCGCAGCATTACCCGCATTGTATCCAACAAGCGTCACCTCCCCTTTCCCATTCACCACCCAACCTTGGGCCGGAACAACTTCCCGATCGGGGATTTCTCCTTCTTCCTTCTTCCCTCTATTGGTTACATCGGTTAAATCCTCTACATTACTCGTTGCATTTCTTCCTGCCTCTTCTACCCAAGGCAAGGGCGATAGAGGGCTGCTGAGGGCATCATTAGGACTCGGTGGCACTCCTCCTTTCCCAGTGACGGTAAATGCGCTCCCTGCCTCTTGCGTGCAGGGATTTGCCGCAATTAACGCAGCCGGATCGACAACATTTTGCGGCAGTTCCACTAAACCTTGAGCGGGATTGACGCCAGTAGTGCTAAATGTAACAGTACCTTGCAAAGCCGGGCCGCTACTTTGGGAAATCGCCGCAATATCGCTAGTGGGAATTAGAGAAGTAGGACTTACTCGCAACGCTGCAAATTGAGGATCAGTCAGTCGTAAATTACTCCTGGCTTGTTCGCGGTTAAGGCTTGTAAAGCCAAAGATATTTGGTACATTGACCGTAACTTGTCCGCCCCTAGCTGTGCGAGCATTAGCTGTAATATCACTATTCTCTCGCGGTAAAGCTACCAAAATATCGCTATTAATTCTAATATTACCGCCTTCCGAAATACCTGCATCCGTGGTGATTCGACTGCCGCGCCGCAACTGAATGTCTTGCGCCCTGATGTTAACATTTCCCCCGCCGCCAGAGTCAGTAGAAGCATTGATACTGGCTTTATTTTCCAGAGCAATTGAGTCAGCTACAACATTAATATTACCAGCCTGCCCCATTCCTAATGCCTGAACATTAACCGTTGCGCCATCCCGCAGCCTCAATTGGTTAACATTCAGATTCAACGAACCCGCATTCGCCGTAGCATTGGGATTCCTTAACTGGTGTAAAAAGCCAACGGAAGCCTGAATAGCACTGCTAAATTCACCCGGATTCTCCTTACCAATAAGTTCCACTTTTTGGGCATCAATGGTGACGTTAGCGGCATCTGCTATACCCAAAGAACCAGCCGAAATAAATCCCCCACTCCGTAGCAATAACATAGGTGTGGAAATGTAGATATCCCCTCCCCGATTCGATGAGTAGGTATCACTGGCGACAAAACTAATACTCCGCCTTCCATTCGCCAAAACTTCAGAAACACCTCCTATTTCTATCGACTCGCTAGCTCTAATGGTTACATTACCTCCTAAACCTCCCGTTGTATTTAATAGTTGAGTGCCAATTGCTGCACCACTCGATGAGCTAATCCCACCCCCACCAGAGATAGTCAATTTCTTGGTATCAATGGTAATATTTCCCGCATTTCCATTCTGACCGAGAGCGTTTGTACCTATGATAGTTTGTAGGACACTGCCAGCGGGAGTACGCAAGATTTCTAATGATTCATTCGCTTTAATATTGATATTTCCTGATGCTGCCCTACTGCGGGTAACGCTGCTGATCGCACTACCATCACGCACTATCAACCTTTCGCCCTCAAAGGTGATGTTTCCGCCGATGCCTGTACTCCCTACAAGTGTGCCACTGTTAATCGCAGAGCCAGCTAGCTCGAAAACCTCGGCACGGATGGTGATATTTCCACCATTGCCACTAGCAAATGTAGAGCTACCTACTAGGCTACCGTTGCGGATCAGCAGTCTTCCCGTATCAATTGCGATCGCGCCTGCGACTCCCCTGCCAAGAGTACCAGTACTCAAAACAATTTGCGGATCTAAAGGATTGCCTGTTCCCGATCTCAAATAATTCTGTAAAAACTGTTGATAACTCTCAAATCCAATGCCGCTCATTTCTACTGAGTCAGTAGCGCGGATATTAATATTGCCCGCCGCCCCATCTCCTAGCGCTAGGGTTGAAATTTGCGACCCTCTATTTACTCGCAACTGTTGAGCATTGATGTCAATACCTCTACCATTAATATTTCCGAGCGTCAGCGCCAAAATTCGCGAGCCGTTAAGGGTGACGTTTCCGCCCCTGATGTCTATTCTGCCACCTTCTAATCCGCTGGTATTTATAATTGAATCCGAGAGTTCAATATTGCCAAAGTTATGAATAGTGCCATAGTTTAAATTCAAATCTATAGGCAGTGCTTCAACTTGCACCACCCCTGGACTTTTGACGCTACCCAGGATAATTTGACTGCTATAAGCTGTTAAATTGCCTCCTTGCAGTTGAATATCTCCGCCAATTAACGCTAATGTTTTACCGGGGTCTACTGCTAAACCGACTTTGTTCAAAATAGGAATTTGTATGGGAAGTGGGCGCAATTTCGGCAGTTCACCCACTGCTTTTGACTGGTTGATAATTGTACCAGGATTTTCTCTAAATCTCACTCCTACGGGAATATTAATCGCTAACAATGGCACGGTTTGGGGGTTATTGCTGCTAAATTCAAAGCCATTCTTAAAAAGAACGCTGCTAGCAGTTGATGCTAAAAATGAACCGCGTAAATCTAACCGAGCATTGGGACCAAAGACAATCCCTTTCGGGTTAATAAAAAATAAATTGCCGTTTCCCAAAACTCCCAGAGTTCCTAAAATATTTGAAGAGTTGGGGCCAGTAACGCGGGTGAATATGTTGGTAATTCCGCTGGAATTTTCAAAATAAGCTCCCCGCCCTTCACGGATGTTAAATTCGCGCAAGCTGTGAAATAGGTTAACGCCGCGAGTTGCACCGCCAGTGATTCTATCTGAGGGTAAGTTGTTGATAGTATCGGGAACAGTGCGCGAACTTTCTGCACCCAAGCTACTGTCAGGGATGATTTGGGCGATCGCGGGGAAAGGAAACAGCAGTAAGAATGCAAAAAATAGGGTGGAAGATTGGCGGGGCATCTTTTAAGTCTGGTTAATTTAATATTAGGAAAATAGCGACGGGTTAGCTCAAACCTGAAGAGTAAGCTGTTCTACATTTAAATTGTCTGTTAAAAAACAATTCCCCGTCTTGTGGGGTGGGCGTCCCGCCCGCCCTGAATCTACAATTTAAATGCGCGACAGCTTACCTATCGAGGTACGCAAACACCCGTCGGTTTCGGACTGCGAACAGATGCACCACCACGTGAATTATACGCTACCAGCGTTACTTGTCCTCGATCGTCCATTACCCAACCTTGAGCGGGCATAATTTCTGTTGGTCGAACTTCTATGGATGGTATGAGGTCTTCTATTTGCTCACTTCCACCTACCGCTGCTTCCACCCAAGGAAAGGGCGCTGGAGCGGTGCTGAGGGCATCATTAGGACTGGCGGGCACTCCTCCTTTACCAGTGACAGTAAATGCGCTCTCTGCCCCTTGCGTGCAGGGATTTGCTGCAATTAACGCAGCCGGATCGACAACATTTTGCGGCAGTTCCACTAAACCTTGAGCGGGATTGACACCAGTAGTGCTAAATGTAACAGTACCTTGCAAATCCGGGCCGCTACTTTGGGAAATCGCGGCGATGTCGCTGGTAGGAATTAAAGATGTCGGACTTACTTGCAACGCTGCAAATTGAGCATCTGTTAATCCCAAACTCGCTCGAACCTGTTCGCGAGTGACTGAAGTAAACCCGAAAACATTAGGGACATTAATATTAACGCGACCACCTTGGGCCGATCGCGCATTAGCAGTAATATCGCTATTTTCCTTGGGTAAAGCCACCAGAATATCGCTTTTAAGGTTGATATTGCCACCATCAGAAATACTTGCATCAGTTGTAATTCTGCTCCCTCGGCGCAACTGAATATCCCGTGCTTCAAGGTTAATATTTGCTCCGGCGCCTGATTCCGTTCTCCCGTCAATGCTGCTTTGATTGTCAAGGGAAATTGAATCTGCTTTCACGTTAATATTACCAGCCCGTGCTGAACCCAATGCTTGCAGATTAAGTGTTCCCCCATTGCGAAGAATCAATTGCCCGACATTCAGATTCAACGAACCTCCGTTAGCCGTAGCATTGGGATTTCTAACGCGAGATGCAATCCCAACGGAAGTCTGAATTTGACTGTTAAATTCACCTTGACCCCCATTCCCAATAATTTCTACACGCCCCGCATCAATCGTGATGCTTCCGGCATCTCCTTTGCCTAAAGATGCAGTAGAAATAAGTCCTCCATCTCGGAGAATTACTAAAGGTGTAGAAATGTTCATACTCCCTCCCCGAGCAGCAGAGTTGGTATCAGCCGAGATGAAACTAGGATTCCGACTGCCATTCGCCAAAACTCCAGAAATACCCTCTAGTCTGACTGACTCAGTAGCTTTAATTGTTAAATTACCTCCGGGCCCCCCAGTTGTATTCAACGGTTGGTTGCCCACAACTGAGCCGCTAGATAAACTAATTCCGCCCCCTTCAGAGATCCTCAACCGCTTCGTGTCGATATAAATGTCTCCGGCTTTCCCATTAATGCTGATTGCGGTTGCACCAATCAAGGTTGCGACGGGACTTCGAGGAGGAGTCCGCAGCACTTCTACTGATTCCGAAGCTTTAATGTTGATATTCCCCGATGGTGCTTCACTGCGAGTGGTGCTGACGATCGCACTGCCATCGCGTATGATAAAACGTTCTCCCTCAAAGGTGATATTTCCTCCCTTACCCGTACTCCCCGCGAGTGTGCCGGTGTTGATCCCTGAACCGACCAGATCGAGAACCCTGGCACGGAGGGTCATATTTCCGGCGTTGCCAGCACCTAATGTAGCGCTACCCGATACGGTTCCATTGTCGATCAGCAGTTGTCCCGTATCGATTAAGATGTTTCCCGCATCTCCCATGCCAGCAGTGCTAGTTTCCAGTAGAATCTGTGGGTCAAAAGGGTTGATTCTTCCAGAGATTGTATAATTTTTGACAAAGTTTTGAAAGCTCTCAAATCCAATCCCGATCAGTTCTACTGAATCGGTAGCGCGGATATTGATAGCACCTCCCGCGCCACTTCCGGCTGTCAGCGTGGAAATTTGCGCCCCACCTTGGGCCCGTAAATGTTGGGCGTTAATGTCGATGCCCCTACCATCGATATTTCCCAAAGTCAGTGCATAAATTCGCCCACCGTTGAGGTTGACATTTCCACCTCGAATATCGACTTTGCCGCCACCGATTCCACTGGTATCGATCAGTGAGCCGTTGGTGACTTCAATATTACCCAATTTGGCAATTTTGTCATAGTTTAAACTTAATCCAAAAGAGGTATCCCCCAATCCAACCATCCCCGGACTAGCGACGCTACCCAGCAAAATTTGTCCTGTAGATGCAGTGAGTGTTCCCTGATTTAATTCAATATCTCCCCCCACTAGGGCTATAGTTTGTCGGGGAGCAACTGCTAAGCCCATGTTATTGAAAATCTGCGGAATTCCTGGGGGTAATTGTGGTAAATTCAAGGTTGGTGCTACTGAATTGTTAATGATTTTACCCGGATTTTCTCGAAAATTTAAACCGATCGGTATATTGACATTTAACAGCGGTACTAATTGGGGATTGCTGGTGCTGAACTGATAGCCATTCTTAAAAACTACGCTATCTGCTGAACTTGCTAAAAATGAACCGCGCAAATCTAACCGCGCATTGGGACCGAAAACAATCCCTTTTGGGTTAATTAAGAATAAGTTACTGTTTCCCAAAACTCCCAGAGTTCCTAAAATCTTTGAGCAGTTTGAACCTGTAACACGGGTGAATATGTTGTTGATTCCGCTGGGATTCGCAAAATATGCTCCCCGCCCTTCACGGATGTTAAATTCGCGTAAACTGTGAAAGAGGTTAACGCCGCGAGTTGCACCGCCTTCTATTCTGTCCGAGGGTAAGTTATTAATCGTGTCGCCAACCGTGCGCGAACTTTCTGCACCCAAGCTATTATCGGGGATGATTTGAGCGATCGCGGGGAAAGGAAACAGCAGTAAAAATGCAAAAAATAGGGCGGAAGATTGGCGGGACATCTTTGAAGTCTGGTTCATTTAATTTTAGGAA